>NZ_AEJZ01000046.1:0-27485 GCF_000208525.1 Escherichia sp. TW14182 | reverse complement strand
AAGACTTGCTACCGTTGGTCCGTGTCAGACACGCGCCTGGTTGTCGACCGCGAGCATACCCAGCGCGCGGGAGAATTTTTGCGTTAAATAGCCGGTTTCGTTACTCGACGCGGAAGCACACAGCATCCCGGTGGAGAGCCAGCGGTTAACGGTCACGCCTTCGGCGTTTTGCGCAATGTAGTTCGCATCGCGGTCTTCTTTCATCAGTTTGGCGATGCGATCAAACGCTTCTTCCCAACTGATTTGCTGCCATTTGTCAGAACCAGGCGCACGATATTCCGGGAACTTCAGACGGCTTTCGGAGTGGATAAAATCCACCAGGCCAGCGCCTTTCGGACAAAGTGCACCACGGTTGACCGGGTGATCCGGATCGCCTTCGATATGGAAGATAGATGCTTTGGCGTTTTTTGCTCCGTCACCGAGGCTGTACATCAACAGCCCACAGCCTACGGAACAATAGGTGCAGGTATTACGGGTTTCGCGGGTGCGCAGCAGTTTATACTGCCGGGTTTCCGCGAGTGCTACGCTGGGTGCAAAACCCAGTGCCGCTGCCGTGGTGCCTGCCATACCGCCAGCGCAGATCTTAAAGAACTGCCTTCTGCTGACCTGCATGGATTGCTCCTTGTTTCGACATTGTCACGTCCCATTTACATTCGCTTGCTGCGTGTGCAGGGAGTGGGAGTTATTTTTCTTTGCGGAAGGGGCCGCAAAGGTCCAGAATTGGCTCAATTTCCCTCCATCCAGGAAGGGTTTGTAACAGAATACCATAATCTTGGTGTGTGTGTTCTTATCTGGTTAAGAGAAAGTGAAAAAAACACAGCAAAAAGAAATCAAAAATGTGACAAATATCACGGGAATGCGACAAATTGAGTTATGGCAGCGTGATGATTTACAACGTTCCCGGCTTGATGAAGTCGCGGAAGAAGTTCCCGTTGCGTTGGTCTACAACGGCATTTCGCACGTAGTGATGATGGCATCGCCCAAAGACCTTGAACTGTTTGCGCTCGGTTTTTCGCTTTCAGAAGGAATTATCGAAAGTCCGCGCGATATATTCGGCATGGATGTTGTTCCCTCGTGTAATGGTCTGGAAGTGCAAATTGAGCTTTCCAGCCGTCGCTTTATGGGGTTGAAAGAGCGTCGTCGGGCACTGGCGGGGCGCACGGGCTGTGGCGTATGTGGCGTGGAGCAACTTAACGACATCGGTAAGCCAGTGCAGCCGTTGCCGTTCACCCAAACGTTTGATCTCAACAAACTGGATGATGCATTACGCCATCTCAATGATTTCCAGCCAGTGGGGCAACTGACCGGCTGTACTCACGTCGCCGCCTGGATGTTGCCGTCTGGCGAACTGGCTGGCGGACATGAAGATGTGGGCCGCCATGTGGCGCTGGATAAACTGTTAGGTCGGCGGGCGCAAGAAGGTGAACGTTGGCAGCAGGGTGCGGTGTTGGTTTCCAGCCGTGCCAGCTATGAAATGGTGCAAAAATCAGCGATGTGCGGGGTAGAAATTCTGTTTGCGGTGTCTGCCGCGACAACGCTTGCCGTAGAAGTCGCCGAGCGATGTAACCTGACGCTGGTAGGTTTTTGTAAGCCGGGACGGGCGACGATTTATACTCATCCGCAACGATTGATTCATAATTAAAGAAGTACCGCAATTCTGATTCTGGATTGCGGTTTTATTTTTTTATTAAATAATGCTGAATATGTTATTCAGCATTTAAATAATAATTTCACCACAAGAAATTATCTCGTTAACTTCGGTTTATATCGATATACTCCAGTCGCATTAATCCTTTAAGAATTAATCATTATTTATATAAGACATTTTGTTTTAATCATCGCGTCAATAAATAAATGTTTCCGATGAGTGAATGAAAATAACAAACCTTGCACCGGTTGTAAAAAACAGCAATGTATTTTCAATAGTGGGTGATGGATTATGAGTATTGAAAAATGAGTACATTACAGTTACCTGGCAGTTCATATTCTACCGAAGTTAATTTAAACGGCTTAATTGAGGTGCTCAGTAAGCATCTTTACTCCACCCCCGTGGTCGCCGTGCGGGAGCTGGTGCAGAACGGGCACGATGCGATCGTGCGCCGCAGGATTGAGCAACCCGATGCACCAAAGGATAACTCTATTCGTGTAGTGGCGGACGTGGCGAAATCCACCATCACCATTAGCGATACCGGCGCGGGTCTGACAGAAAGCGAAATTCACGGCTTCCTGGCTACAGTGGGCGTGGGTTATACCCGAATGCTGCGCCAGCAGGATGACAATACCGGTTTAATTGGTATGTTCGGCCTCGGTTTTTTGTCGGCATTTGTACTGGCAAAAGAAGTGATGGTACTGACCACCTCGTGGCAAACGCCAGATCAGAGCTGGAAATACCACTCTACCGACGGGCAAAAATATACCGTTACGCCGCATCAGTCCTCGGAGCCGGGGACGCAGGTGATTTTGACGCTCAAAGAAGAGTACAGCCATCTGGCGAGTAACAATTTGCTGAACCGCGTCCTTTCCCGCTACTGCATATTGCTGCACGAACCGGTCTATGTGGGGGACGCCAGCGAGCCGGTGAACAAACTCCAGCCGCCGTGGCGTGAAGAAACGCCAGATAGCGTAACGATGCACCGCGCGCTGGTACAGCGGAAAAATCTCGCCTTTGCCGCCCAGTTTGAATCCTCCTTTGAACCTATTTGCACCATTCCGGTGGTGCCAGCGGGAATGAGCGATGCGGTCGGGATTTTATGGATTCAGGATGGCGCAACTTACGGCACCAGCGATAACCGCAACCTGTCGCTGTTTTTGCGCGGCATGTTACTCGATGACGAAGCGCGTGAGCTGTTACCGCCCTGGGCCGGTTTTATCGGCGGTGTGATTGAGTCTTCGAAACTGACGCCGACGGCGAGCCGGGAAGATCTCCAGCGCGACGAAACCTGGGTCGCGGTGCAGGAGGCGTTAAAAGAGGCGCTGATTTCTGGTTTGTCCGATCTCGCACAAAATCAGCCAGAAATCTGGCGACGGGTATTAATGCGCCATAACGAAGCGTTGCTTGGCGCGGCGTTGTGCGATGACCGTCTGTTTGATTTGCTCAAAGACCGTTTGCAGGTGCCTACCTCAAAAGGTGCGCTGCTGGCAAAAGATTTACGCATTAATAACAGCATTCATATTCTGTTAAGCCGCGATGGCGGTTTTGAAGAGATGTTGTTCCACATTCTGCAACGACCCGTTGCGCGTGGCGATCGCTATGCCGTGGTGCCATTTTTACGCCGCTGGGCGCTGTTATATCACTGCCGGATTATTGAAGTCGGTACACAAACGGGTAATGAACAGTTGTTCAGCCTTGCGGAATTACCCGAAGAGCAGGTTGCTTATCTGGAAGAGCATCTTTGCGACGGCGAGCAATTAATCATCTCCCGCTTCGAACCCGCAGTTTTACCATTAGTGGTAACACCAGATCGCGAAGCAGAATTAAAACAAATTCTCGAACAGGATGACGCGGATAAACGTATTAGCACCGCAGCGTTAATGCTGGCGCGGCAATTCACCTCGCAAATCCAAAAGACCAAAACGTCAAGTCTGTATATCAATCTCAATAACCCCTGCATTATGCAACTGGTGACGGCATTACAACATCAGCAACAGCCAGCGGCGGCATTACGGTTATTAAAATCGCTGAAAGTGATTTTGTGCTCCAGCGGCAATAAAGAACAACAATGGGATTTACACCAGGCGCTGGAAGATTTTACTCAGGTTATTCCTGTCTTAATTAATCAAGGAAAATAAAATGGATACATGGGAGTGGTACAACAAATATAGCCAGGAGTTGCGTGATGCCGGGCAGGAGTATATTCCGCAGATAATTGATGATTTTTCTGAAGGTGTTTTACATCTGCAAATGGAAAAGTGCGATTCGTTATTACCGGAAATGCAAGCATTGAATCAAGTGGCCAAAAATCCGTGGCTGGAAATATTTATCGGGCACTGGGAGATGCGCCATCGTCTGACTAACTACGAAGAAGGCGAAAAAGTACTGCCAGACGTAGTGGCGCTGTTTGAAAAAGCGCACCGGGAAGAGGCAAAAGATTGCCCGCAATCTATCTGTGTCACGCAGGATTTATCCGCTTGCTACGAGAATATAGATGCCCCTGGCTGGGCCAATGAACGTATGGCGGTATGTGAAGAAACCATCGCGCGCATTGATCCGACCTGGAGCTGCTTTATGTGTTTATCCTGCGAATATGCCAGTGCGCTGATGGATTCCAACAGAACAGAAGAGGCGTTGGCTTATATCGACAGGCAAATCGACGCGGTAAAAGCATCGGGGAGTGAATATTTAGAAGCACTGCTGGCAACCCGTGCCGATATTTTGGTTGCCCTTCAGCGTTACGATGAAGCGCGAGAAGTGATTGATGAACTGGCAAAAGAAAATGATTATTGGGGACGCGACCGCATCAATTATCAACTCAAAAAACTGTACATCATGGCGTTATGCGGGCAGGACAAAGAAGTCTGGGAGGAATTGCCGCGTTGGTCAGATCTGACTCCCTATTCATGGGGACCATGGCTGAAGATTATTACTGAATTACTTCCCCGCAATCCACAAAGAAACCACTGGCAACTGGCGCGAATCATTCAAAAAATGCTGGAGCACCGTTCACAGGCCGGGGCGCACCGCAAAGTGGTTGATCTGGCGAAACTGCAAATTACCCTGGCGCTGGAGCGAGAATCTGTCTGGGTTGCCAAAATGGCGATGAAACTGGCTCAGCGGCACATACCGAAATTACGCGCGTTGCTGGGCGTTGATCGCGAGTTTCTTGAACTTAGTGAAAAAATCGTCGCTAAAGAGGCGGAACTGCTTGCTCGACCGGTGGTAGAAATACCTGAAAACAGTGATGAAGAAACGCAGCCCGATCCGGAAAAAGACGTCGAAATATTCCGCCGCGCTTACCTGAACACGCCAGATGATACGGAATTGCTGGGCAAGCTGGTCAATGCGTTAAACGCCTGCAATGCGATTGATGAATCGATTGAACTCCTGCAACGCTACGTTGAAAGCCACATCCAGGAAGATAACAATCTCTGCTTTGATCTGCTGGATCTCCTGCTTAACCGTGGCGATCAGCAAGCGATCGAACACCTGGCGAAGCAGTATGAACAGGCGGGGCTGCTACATATGGCGCTGTGGTTCCGTGCGCGGGTGATCAACCAACAGGAAGACTGGGGCGAACTGGAGTCGATTGGTCAACAGTTGCTGCAACACGAAAAAGGGCGCGAGTGGGTCGGCGTTTATCGCATGTGCTCCTGGGCAGCACAAAAACAGGAAGCCTGGGATCGGCAGCTGGACTATTTACAGCAATTGCAGCAACTTATGATTAGTCGTGAAGAAGATATTCGTAATATCCAGTGGGATATCATGGCGACCGCCAGCATCTTACAACAATGGGATTTGGTGCGAACTATCGCCGCAGAACTGGAAATCGAACTCACGGAAGGCGAAGGTTTTATCGACGAAAAATGGGGACTACTGAATATCCGTTTCCGGGAAAACTTCGAATACCGCTATTACTATGCCCAGCGGATTGGACCGGTAACGGCAAGGATCATTGAACCAACCTACCGGACAGATTACCCACAACATGTTGATGAAGTTGTGGTATTCGATGCGGAAATGTTGAATACCCGGCCTGAAGATGAGGAAGAGCAGAAGAATTTCACGCCACTTTATGGGTGCCTGAAAACCATTATCCCGACCGAGTACGGCGAGTCCTGGTTCTGTGAAGGTGTCATGCCTGGTGAAGAACAGTTTAATGCCTTCCGTGAGGCGCTACGTGAACGAAACTGGTACTACTGGAGCAACAGTAACGAGGACTATACGTTAACGGATAGTCATCAGGGAGAAGAAGCAGAGCCACTGCCCGCGTTCTACTTTGTTATCAGCGCGCCGCGTTCGGTTGCTAAAGCTAATATTGATAAAACGCTAAGTGAGTTGACCGCAGACTGGGAACATCCGTTGTGCTGGTGGCGTCTTGCCAAAGAAGCCGGAGCGAACGAAGAGAAACATGCTGCTATTTCTGAACGTTATGGGATGTAATGCAGGTTTAAATAACGAGGGGCAGAAACTTTCCTCTCGCAACGGTTGAACTGTTAATTGAATAAGTCCGGTAATTTATCAATGAAATTACCGGACTTATTCATTCAGTGAATTATATCTATTTATTTATAAACAAAACGCGTGTAGTGACGCTTTCTTTTTTCCTTTATTATATTTACTCTCTTATTTATCTATTTATAAGGCAATTAAATGAAAAGGAATTTATTATCTTCAGCTATTATTATCGCCATAATGGCCCTCGGTATCACCGGATGTGATGATAAAAAAGTCGAAACAGAAACTCCCCCGCCCGCCAATAGTCAACCTGCCGCACCAGCTCCAGAAGCGCCCGTTGCAAAAGCAGAAGCTAAACCAGAAACGCCTGCGCAACCGGTGGTCGATGAACAAGCGGTTTTCGACGAAAAAATGGATGTTTATATCAAGTGCTACAATAAGTTACAGATCCCTGTGCAGAACAGCCTGGCGCGTTACGCTGACTGGCTGAAAGATTTTAAACAGGGTCCAACGGGTAAAGAGAGCCTTGTTTATGGCATCTACGGCATTAGTGAATCCAATCTCTCTGAGTGTCAAAAAGGAATAAAAAGAGTCGTGGCGTTAACGCCTGCGCTGGAACCCATTGATGGTGTGGCGTTGAATTATATTAATGCCGCTGTTGCGCTGGGTAATACCATTAACGAAATGGATAAATATTACACCCAGGAAAATTATAAAGATGATGCGTTTGCCAAAGGGAAAACGCTGCACCAGACGCTCATAAAAAATATTGAAGCCTTTGAACCCGTAGCAGAATCTTATCACGCGGCGATTCAGGAAATTAATGATAAGCGTCAGCTTGCGGAATTGAAAAATATTGAAGAAAGAGAAGGGAAAACATTCCACTACTACTCTCTGGCTGTCATGATATCAGCGAAACAAATTAATAACCTGATTTCGCAAGAGAAGTTTGATCCAGATGCGGCAATGAAGAAAGTATCTGAACTGGAAACGCTGGTGGCACAGGCCAAAGAAGCGGATAAAGGCGGCATGAAATTTTCGTTTATTAATTCGGCAGACCAATATCAGCTCGAAGCTAAAAAATATGTTCGCCGCGTCAGAGATAAAGTCCCGTACTCTGACTGGGATAAAGAGCAACTTCAGGATGCAAACACAAGCTGGATGGTCGAAGACTCTTTCCCGAAAGCGTTACGCGAGTACAACGAAATGGTTGATGACTATAATAGCCTGCGTTAAACGTTTTTGATTTTGGTGAGAAAATAGTGTCGGGTGCGGCGTAAACGCCTTATCCGACCCTTACAATTACACCGGCTTTTATGCCTGATAAAACGCGTTAAGCGTCGTATCAGGCAATCTGCGCTTTATCGATCCTACGGATGGCGACGGTTCTCTTCATTCACCCAGATCCGCATTTCGCCCTCGCCACGGTTAGCCCAGCTAAACCACGGGATAAACGTCAGAGTTTGCGGCTGGCGTTTGGCTGGGGCATTGTCGTAATGCCACAACGGTTGCTGCTCTGGATTGCTCTGTTCAAGCCGATAACCAGGCGCCTGAATGAGGATTTTATGGCTGAATAATCCCTTGCCTTCGAATGTCGTAAACGGCGCATCGGCGGGTAGCCACAGGTTATGTAATGACTCGCCGTTGTCGGCCTGCTCCAGACAATACACCAGCGGACCGCGCTGAATTGCTATTTTCCCAGCCACATGACGCACCAGCGGGTTGCCGTAAACGCGACGCACTGGCATCGGCAGCGTCAGATTCAGCGTATCGCCTTCCTGCCATTCACGGGCTATATGCAGATAGCCTTTACGAATATCCTGCTCGACGACTTCTCCATTCAATGTGACCTGTGGCTGCGTGCACCAGTCCGGCAGACGTAAAGCCAGGGTATGACGCACCGGCTGCGGAGATTCAACCGCAATCGTCACCTGTTCATGCCACGGATAGTTCCCGCTAACCCGCAGACGCAGCGTGCCATTTTCTACCGGCACTTCCATGCTGTTTCCTGCGTAGATGTTGATATACAACGCATCTTCACGCGGCGTGTAGAGATAATGACCAATCGAGGTTAGCACGCGGGCGATATTTGGCGGACAACAAGCGCAACCAAACCAACGCTGGCGGATCGGCTTAACGTGATCGTAGATATGGTTGAATTTCAGCGATTTTGGATGTACTTCCAGCGGATTCACATAGAAGAAATGTTTGCCATCCAGCGCCATGCCGCCGAGCACGGTGTTGTACAGTGCGCGCTCCATCACATCGGCATATTGACTGTCGCCTTCCATTTCCAGCATTCGCCGGGCGAACATCATCAGGCCGATGGAAGCACAGCTTTCGGCGTATACCGTGTCATTCGGCAGATCGTAATCGCTGCTGAACGCTTCGCCGCTGCTTTGTGAGCCAATGCCGCCGGTAATATATAACTGACGCTGGGCCATATTGTTCCACAGCCGCAGGCAGTCCTGACGCTTGCTTTCATCGTGACTTAAACGCGCGAGATGCGCGACGCCGGTCATCAGGTAGACAAAACGTACCGCGTGACCAATGGCGGTTTGCTGCTGTGCGATGGGCAAATGTGCCTGGCTGTAGGCTTTGTCTTTCACCATCCACGCCGGGCCGTAGGTGTGCCAGTGCGAGGTCTGCCCGCGCTTTTCATATTCCTGGTCGTAATAGTGTGGTTGCGCACCACGCTGTTCGACAAAATAGTTCGTCAGTGCCAGGTAGCGCGGTTCTTCGGTCACTTCATACAGACGCATCAGTGCCAGTTCAATTTCCGGGTGACCAGGATAACCGTGTAACTTACTTTCATCTGGGCCAAATACGCTGTCGATATGATCGGCCAGACGGCAAACCACCTCCAGCAAGCGTCGTTTTCCCGTGGCCTGGAAGAAGGCGACTCCGGCTTCAATCAGATGACCGGCGCAGTAAAGTTCATGACACTCCGCCAGATTGCTCCAGCGTTCTTCGGGTGCTTTTACCGTAAAGTAAGTATTGAGATAGCTGTCTTCGCATTGGGCGGAGGCGATCAGTTCGATTACCTCGTCAGCGGTTTTTTCCAGTTCGGCGTCCGGCTTCTGGCACAGCGACCAGGCTACCGCTTCCAGCCATTTGGCGACGTCGCTGTCCTGAAACACCATGCCGTAAAACTCCCCGTCTTGCAGTCCGGCGGCAATGCGAAAGTTTTCAATCGCATGGCTGGGTTCCGCTTCGGGAATGCGATCGTTTAACGCATCCCATTGATAAGGAATCACCACGTCGCGTACCAATTGCTGATATTGACCGAGGAACGGATCGCTAACCGTCAGTTTGTGCAGATCGACTTCCGAAATGTTCATCTTGTGCTCCTTAAGGCTGGACATGACGCTGACGCAGGTCGGTAGCAATGCGTGACATCATAGGGTTATTGAGTTTGCAAAAGCGGATTGCCAGCGCCAGCAGCAGGTGGAACAGCGCAGGCAGCAGTGTTTCCATTGCTGTGATCCCGCCCAGCGAACTGGCGGTCTGGTTTTCTACGCCAGGTTGATAGGCAACAAAAATAAATAGCAGGCTGATGATCCCGGCGCTGGAGGCCCAGGCCAACTTGATGAAAAACAAATTAAAAGCAAAGTTCATGCCGGAGGAACGCACACGGGTTTTCCATTCGCCATAGTCATCGGCAAAAGCCATCAGCGAGAAGTGCAGCGGCAGAGTAAAGCCAAGAATCACGCCATTACCGAGGATCACCGCCAGCCACAGCGTTTGATAAGCCGGGCCGGAGGGCAGGAACCACATCAACACTGCCAGCGCAGCGAGGAGCAGGTTGGTGTAGTAGTAAATTTTGACGGTATCGAAACGCCGCGTTAACGGGCTGACAATCACCGAGCCGATAATGGAGGCGAAGGTGACCATGGTGAAGAACAGCGACGTGTAGCCCGTACTGCCTTGTAAGACGTAGGTAATGAAGTACATATACCCACCGCCGCGAATATTAAAGACGTTAATCAGCAGGAAAGACATGACCAGCATCAGCAGCAGTTGGTCGTTGTTACGCAAACCGGCAAGATGTTCGCGCAGGGTAAATTTCCCCATTGTGGAGAGCGGCACCCGTTCACGAACCCAGAAAAAACAACACAGGAACATCACCACGGCAATGGCGCACAATACGCCGACGCCCAGTTGATAGCCGCGCGCGGCATTACCCTGACCGAAGAGATCTACCATCCATGGTAAGCCTACCGAAACCAGAAATCCCGCTACGCCACAGAGAACGAATCGCCAGGACTGGCAGGAGATCACTTCATTGTGGCGGGTGGTCATGGTGTTGATCAGCGCGCAGTACGGTACGTTGATGGCGGTATAACCGACTGAAAGGAGCAGGTAAGTACCGAACGCCCAGGCGATTTTTACTCCCATGCTGGCATCTGGCACGGTGAACGTCAGGATGCCGATAATGCCGATGGGAATGGCAATCCATAGCTGCCACGGACGAAAGCGCCCCCAGCGACTTTGCGTCCGGTCGGCAATGACGCCCATCACCGGGTCGGAGATGGCATCAAACACGCGCAGTGCAATAAACAGCGTGCCAACCAGCGCCGGAGTTAATCCAAAAACGTCGGTGTAGAAAAAGGTGAGAAAATTCATGATCAGGCAAGTTATTACGGTGCCGCCTGCGTCACCCAGGCCGTAGCCTATTTTTTCCCGTACAGATAACGCATCGTCAATTTTACCTTTAGCGATATCAGCGGTAGTAATCGGTGTAGAGGTCATAGATATTCCTCGTGAATAGGGAGCAATTTTTTGTTTTATTGAAATGACCTTATTAATTCTGCCGTGAACGGGAATATCAACAAGGCGAGAAAAGAGTAAAAAAAGGTGACGATTCCGACCTGAATTTAAAAGTGTGAAATGGATCAGGTGAAATTAATTTTTTTGATTAATAATCAAAAGGTAAAGTGTTTCATCATTAATGAATAAGCGGGAAATTACATATCAATGCTTGAATTATCCATGACGTTACCGATTAAAGTGCAAAATGGTGGATTATTTATTTCCCGTGGCGTAGGGAGGCATCCGGCAAGGCGGCTGGAGTCATGGGAAATTATCTTTGTCGAAAAAGGTCGGTTAACGATTCAGGAAGAAGAACGGATATTTCTGGTCGATGCGGGAGAGAGTTTATTACTCTGGCCGAACCGACAGCATGTTGGGGTGGAGGATTTTCCCGCCGATCTCAAATTTTACTGGCTGCATTTTGAGGTTAAAGCGCCGGACAACGATCCGCGCTGGCTCACTCATCTTAGCGTGCCGCAGCAAACCAAAGTCGCCGACCCTCAGGCGTTGAGTGCACTGTTTCGCCAGTTTTTAAGCGAGCAGGAAAAGCATCAACGCACTCCGGCGCTGGAGTTTATTGTGCTGCTGATTTTGCAGCAGCTCACCCGTGACGCGCGTCTTGATGAACAGGCCGATGGAGCAGGCACCACCCTTGCCTGGAAAGCGCAGAAACTGATCCGCACGCAATATCACCGCCCGCTTTCCACGGCGCTTTTAGCCCGCGAGCTGTACTGCAATGCCGATTATCTTGGGCGTGTCTACCGGCGGGTGTTTCATCTGACGTTAACAGAAGCAATCCACCGCCAGCGGGTGCGCGAAGCCGAAAAGCTGTTAATTAGCGAAGCGCGATCGCTCACGGAAGTGGCGGCGTTGTGCGGGTTTAATGACGTTGGCTATTTCCGGCAGATTTTTCGCAAGCACACCGGTTTAACGCCAGCAGCGTGGAAGCGGCGTTACAGCAAGGAACATATTAATTCGTAGCTCCGGGGCGATAAAGCCCCGGCGTGAGAGATTACTGCCCGTAATAGGCATTAGCCCCGTGCTTACGCAGATAGTGCTTATCCAGCAGTTCATTTTGCATGGCAGGAAGCTGCGGCGCGAGCTGGCGCGAGAACAGCCCCATATACGCGCACTCTTCCAGCACCACGGCATTATGTACCGCGTCAGTGGCGTTTTTCCCCCATGCGAACGGGCCGTGAGAATGCACCAGTATCGCCGGGATTTGTGCTGGACTCCTGCCGCGCTCTTCGAAGGTTTTAATGATCACTTCGCCAGTCTGGTATTCATACTCGCCGTTGATCTCCTCTGCGGTCATCTGACGCGTGCAGGGGATCGCACCGTAAAAATAGTCAGCGTGAGTCGTGCCCCAGGCAGGGAGATCAATCCCGGCCTGTGACCAGATGGTGGCGTGGCGCGAGTGGGTATGCACAATGCCGCCGATTTCGGCATAGCGGCGATAAAGCGCCAGATGCGTTGGCGTGTCGGAAGAGGGCTTTTTGCTACCTTCCACCACCTTACCGCTGGTTATTTCCACCACCACCATATCGTCGGCGGTCATCACGTCGTACTCGACGCCGGAAGGTTTGATTACCATCCATTGCCGCATTTCGTCTACCGCGCTGACATTGCCCCAGGTGAACGTCACCAGATGGTGAGCGGGAAGCGCCAGATTCGCCGCCAGCACGTCGGCTTTCAGTTGCTCTAACATATAAACCCGGCCTCCTGCATACGCGCTTCAATCCAGCGCCGCGCCTGAATAATCTCCAGCACCGGCTCTTTGGCTTTTTCGGTCCACATCTCAATCAGGAGAGAACCGCGATAGTTCAGTTCATGCAGCGTTTTAAAGATGCCAACGAAATCGACGCAGCCTTCGCCAAACGGCACATCACGGAACTGTCCGGGGCTTTGCTCGGTGACTGGCTGGGTGTCTTTCAGGTGGATCGCGGCGATACGGTCAATGCCCAGTTTCAGTTCGGCGGGAACATCATTGCCCCAGGCGCTGAGGTTGCCGACGTCCGGGTAGACGGTGAACCACGGCGAGGCGAGCATCTCGTCCCATTTTTTCCATTTGCTGATGGAGTTCATAAACGCGGTATCCATAATCTCCACCGCCAGCATTACTTGTGATGCCGCCGCCTGTTCGACCGCCCACGCCAGCCCTTCAGCAAAACGTTGTTGGGTGCCTTCGTCGTGGTCTTCGTAATAGACGTCATAACCTGCCAGCTGGATGGTGCGAATGCCGAGATCGCGCGCCAGACGAATCGCTTTACTCATGATTTCCCGCGCCCGTTCGCGCACCGCCTCGTCCCGGCTGCCAAAAGGAAAACGGCGATGGGCAGACAGGCACATTGACGGAATAGCAACGCCCGTTTCGATCATCGCGGTAACCAGCGAAGCACGTTGTGCGGCGCTCCAGTCAAGACGTGAGAGCCGTTCGTCGGTTTCATCCACCGACATTTCGACAAAATCAAAACCGCAGCTTTTTGCCAGCACCAGCCGCTCCGGCCAGGAGAGATCTTTCGCCAGCGCCTTTTCATAAATCCCTAACGGATGACTACGCACGAGAACCTCCCCAGATTGCGTCAATTTGTGCATGAAAATCAGCGGCAACCTGCGCTGGATTGGTAGCGCCCGCCAGTGCGCGCCCGGCAATAAACGCTTTCACGCGGATATCTTTAAACAGCGGCAGGTCAGCAGGGGTAATCCCGCCAGTAATGGAAAGCTCAAGGCCGATATCAGAAAGCGCCTTCATGCGTGCCAGATCGGCCTCGCCCCACTGTTGCCCGCTGGCCTGCGCGTCGCGACCACGATGATAAATCGCCTGCCGCACGCCAATACGATGCCAGTCGCGGGCGTCGTCCAGTGTCCAGTTGCCGAACAGCTCTATCTGGATTTCACCGCCGCAGCGTTGCGCCATCGCGTGGCCTTTTTCCACCGTCGCGAGCGGTGCGGCGCAGATGATGGTCATCCAGTTAGCGCCTGCGCCAAACGCCTGTTGCGCGAGCGTTTCACCCGCGTCGGCGACCTTCCAGTCAGCGACGATGATTTTGTCCGGGCACTGTTCACGCAAGGCTTTCACCGCGCCAAGCCCTTCGTTTAAACAGAGAATGGTGCCCGCTTCGACGATATCGACACTGTCCTTTAACAGCGTCACGTCGCGCTGCGCGGCTTCAAGTGATGAGTGGTCGAGAGCCAGTTGCAGAAGTGGTCTGCTCATAATGTGTGTTCCTTAATGCGGGTGTGATAACCCTGGAGTGCGGCAATGAGTTGCTGATAGCGTTGATATTTTTGTTGGTAATGCTGATGCGCGGTCATGTCCGGCAGCAATGTGCGTACCGGATGTTGCAAGTTGCGCTGCGCTTCGCTGAAGTTGCGATAAACGCCCGTACCGACACGGGCAGCGAGCGCCGCGCCAAAGCATCCCGTTTCTTCCACCTGCGGCAGCTCGATACGCAGACCGCTGACGTCTGCCAGCATTTGCATCCAGACATCGGAGTGCGCAGAACCGCCAGTCACGCGCAGGGTGTGAACAGCGGTAAAACGTTCACGCATCCGGTTGAGGTGGGTCATGTGGCTGAACACCACGCCTTCATAAATGGCCTGCAACAGGTGCGCGCGGGTGTGAATGGCCTGCATCCCGTAGAAACCGCTGGTCATCTCAAGTCCGGCGTTGCTGCCGTACAGGAACGGCAGGAAAAACAGATCGCCTCTGGCTTTCGGCAAGCTGGCAACGGCCTGATTAATCTCAGCAAAAGAGATTTCTCCCCACTGCGCGGTAAACCATTCGAGATTGCCGGAAGAGGTAGGGCTGGCTTCGTGAACGATAAATTGACCGTCATTAACATAGCGACCATAGACATACGGATGCGCTTCACCGTCACGCAAACCGCTGGTTATGCCGCTGGTCACTGCCCAGGTTCCCATCACCGCATTGAGGGTGGATTCGTCTTCGATCCCGGCACAAAGTGCGGTGGAAACCACATCAAACAGGCCGCCGACAACGGGCGTACCCGCTTGCAGACCGGTCAGTGCGGCTGTCTGAGCGGTGATCCCCCCGCAGATTTCGGCAGATCCAACAACAGGCGGCAGGGCGTGATTGATTTCACCGATCCCCAGGCAATCGGTGAGGCACGGATCATATTCCCCACGACTCATGTTGTAGAGATTGGACTCAGAAATATTGCTCTCTTCACAACCTTTGACGCCGGTTAAACACCAGCGCAGGTAGTCGTGCGTCATCATCACGCAGCCAATTTGCGCGTAGCGTTCCGGTTCGTGCTCTTTCAGCCAGCGTAACAGCGACACCGGATGCCCGGTCCACAAGGTTTGTCGGGTCAGCGGGTAGAGTTTTTCCGGGATGCCATCTTCCTGCCAGCAACGAACGATTTCTATCGCCCGGCGGTCAGAGGACAAAATGGCGTTACCGAGCGGTTTGTTATTTTTATCGAGTAAAAACAAACCTTTCCCTTGTGCGGAGATACCGATACCAACAATTTGCTCCCCGCTAACACCGGAATGGGTAAGCAGGTCGCGAATGACAGCCATGCAGCATTGCCACAGTTCTGCCATATCGCGCTCTGCCCAGCCTGGCTGCGGGCTTAATGCGCACAGCGGCAGGCGCTGCACACCCGCCTCCCGGCCTTCGCGGTCATACAGCCCGGCTTTCAGCCAGCTACCACCACAATCTAACCCCAGCCAGTATTGCGTCATGGTTTATTGCACCTCATCCACGGCTTTCAGCAGATCAGCGCCCTGCGGAACATCTTTAACAAACATGTCGCGAACCTGATTACCCAGCGCGTCGCTAAAGGCTTTGCGGTCGAGATCGGTAATCACTTCCACGCCCGCGTCTTTCATGCCGTCGATGATTTTTTGCTGATCTTCGGCGACCAGTTTGCGCTGGTAGTTACCCGCTTCTTGCGCAGATGAGATCAGTGCCTGCTGGAACTCTGGGGTTAAGCCATCAAACTTCGCTTTGTTGATCACCACCAGAAGCGGGGAATAGGCGTGGTGCGTCAGAGAAAGGTACTTCTGCACTTCATAAAATTTTGCTGACCAGACGACGTTGATCGGGTGTTCCTGAGCGTCGATAGTGCGGGTTTCCAGCCCGGTATAGACTTCGGCAAACGGCATCGGGATCGGGTTAGCGCCAAAAACTTTGAATGCGGCAATATTCATTGGGCTATTGTTGGTACGGATCTTCAGCCCTTGCAGATCGGTAGGCGTTTTAACCGGTGCACGCGAGTTGGTGACATCGCGCCAGCCGTTTTCCCAGTAAGCCAGCACTTTCAGTCCCTTACTTTCAAGGGAGACTTTCAGGTCATCCCCGACTTTGCCGTCGAGCGTTTTATGCGCGTGAGCGGTATCGCGGAACAGGAAAGGGACATCGAGCAGGTTGATGACGGGCGAGAGTCCCGTAAAGTTATTGGAGCCAGACATCTCCATATCAATAGTGCCGCCGCGCACGCCGCTGATCATCGCCTGCGCATTACCGAGGGTGCTATCCGGGAACAGTTTTAATTTCAGTTCGCCTTTGGTTTTTTCCTGTAATAATTCATTGAATTTTTTCGCCGCAATATGTTGCGAGTCGGTTTGCGAGGTTTCATAACCGAAACGTAATGATTGTGCCGCCAGAGAAGATGTGCTGAACGCCGCCACTCCGGCAAATAATAAAGCGTAGGTTACAGAACGTAATTTCATTATGATTTCCTTTTAACTCATCCATTTAAGAGGAGCGGTAATAAGCTCCGGTATAAAAATAAATAATGCTAACAACATGAATAAAACCATGACGTAAGGCGCAACACCTTTTACCGCATCGTCAAATTTAAGTTTCGCCACGCCGCATACCACGTTAAGAACGTTACCGACTGGAGGCGTAATCAGTGATATTGAACAGTTGATAATAAACATGATGCCGAAATAGACCGGATCTATTCCCGCTTCTTTCACTAATGGCATTAATACTGGCGTAAGAATTAATACGGTAGGCGTTAAGTCCATGACCGTACTGATCACCATAATGGCGAGCATAATGACGATGAATAATAAGCGGGGCGAATCAACCAACGGTTGTAATAGCTCCGATACCATCATGGGTAATTCGGCGATCGTAATAAGCCATGCAGATACCGCAGCAGAGGCCACCAGGAACATGACCACGGATGTGGTTTTCGCCGCGTTAATCAGTACATGATAAAGCGTGGAGAAGGTCATTTCGCGATAGACCACCACCGAGACGAACAGGGCGTAGAAGGCGGCAACCGCGCCTGCTTCGGTGGGTGTGAATAACCCCGAACGGAAACCGCCAATAATAATTATCGGTAAAAAGAGCGCCCAAATACCGGAAACTAAGGATTGCCAGACTTCCCGCAGTGAGGCTTTCGGCTGACAAGGTAAATTCAGTCGTTTTGCCTGCCACCACCAGGTAACCATCAGCGTGACGCCCATCATGACGCCCGGCGCTATGCCCGCCATAAATAGTTTGCTGATGGAGAGTCCGCTGGAGACGCCGAAGATAATGAGTGGAATAGAGGGAGGGATAATGGCCGCAATAATCCCGCCGGAACCGATAAGCCCGGCGGCGCGATTTACCGGATAGTTGGCCTGACGCATCATCGGCACCAGCAGTGCCGCGACGGCTGCGGTATCGGCAACCGCAGAACCGGAAAGGCTTGCCATGATCATTGCCGCCAGCACGCCAACGTAACCCAGACCACCAGGCCTGTGACCCACCAGTTTCATTGGCAGGTCGACAATACGTTGCGACAGGCCGCCCGCGTTCATGATCTCACCCGCCAGCACAAAGAAGGGAATGGCTAACAGAGAGAAGCTGTCTGCGCCATTTACCAGCGTTTGTGCCAGAATTTGCACATCAAAGATATCCATCCAGAACATCAGTGAGATGCCGCACAGTAATAATGCCCAGGCAATGGGAACACCAATCGCGATAGCGCCTAACAAACTGACAATAAATATAAGAATTGTCATCGTCAGACTCCTTGTTGGTTTTGGCTGGTGGTATTTGTGAACTGCCGGTATAAGTGACGCAATTCCAGTAATGCGATAATCAGGCTGGTGGGGATAGCGGCGGCGTACATTAAGCCAACGGGTACGCCGAGAATGGGTGATAAGTTACTCCAGTCCTGTGACGTTTTTTCTATTGCACCCCAGGCCAGACCCAGACACAGTAATAAAATGAGCGTATGGGTTAGCAGCGAAACACGTTGTTGATTAGCGGGAGAGAGTTTTTCGACTAAAAAAGTAACCTGCACATGGCTGTTGTCCATATAAGCAACGATAGCGCCAATAAAGGTTAACCAGACAAATAAAAGACGGGATAATTCATCAATCGATAATATGCTTGTGTGAAATCCATATCGAAGAATTATATTAATAAAAATAATACAAGACAGTATTGCGATGATGAGCGCAAGAATGCCTTCGAGTATCCGTTTCATAACGAGTCCTTCTTGTTATGTAATATGTTTTCATTAATTAATGCTGTTGGTATTCGTAATATTTATTGGAAAACGACTAATTAGAATTTGGCGAAATAAATGAATCGTTTTAAATAGATTCATTCAAAGAGTGAATACCGTTACGTAATATATCGATGCGATGCTGCACATCAGCCGACTCATTTATTTCTAGCAGCTTGATGCCAGCAAAATGCAATGTTGACGGTTCTGCTGCATTAAATAACTCGCGAACGTGATCTGTGGTCATCAGGCTTTCTGCACAGAATGGTGCAAACGGCGCGTGTAAATCCTGCCATTCTCCGTATGCTCCGTTTAGCGTCGTACCAGAGAACATCAACGCGCCGAGTTTCCCGGCCTGTTTCGCCATTTGGGTATGGGTCAGCGGCAACGCTGTATTGCGCCCTTCAATGGCGGAGCGCGCCCAGTTGATACAGATGCTGACGTCATAATCGGCAATGACTTCCAGCACATTTTCCAAAGGCAAAAAGCCTTTGCGGGGAGCGGCAGACGTCATGGCGTCGCAGTGTTCCAGCACCAGTTTGCAGGGCCAGTCCCAACTGGCGATTTCTTTCAACGAGCGGGCAAAGGCATCCGTCGCTTGTATAATATTGGGATTCGTTGCTAACGGTGCGGCCTGGATCTCCAGTGCGAGGACTTTATTGGAATTCAATGAGTTGATTTTATTGAACAGGTGGCGATAGTACGCCACGCACGCCTTGCGTTGATCTTCATCGCTGGAGGCGAGGCCAAAACCGTTGTTTTCGCTGCGGCGACGCATGGTTTCCATCACAGCGGTGACGACAAATTTCCAGCTTTCTGGCGTATGACGTAGCAACCATTGGTCGCCCAGCGGGTGGAAGTTTTCCAGGCAGGGTTGTTCCAGCCCACGAATATCAGGGGTATCTGATAATTGTCGCCAGAATTCCTTCTCTTCCTCTTCACTTCTTTGGTGAAAAGAGGGTGCACAGGGATACGCACCGATAATATAACCGGTATTATTCGCTTTCATTTTGTGCTCCAGTAATAACTTTTTATAAAGCGCAGAGGGCGACTTTAACCACGATTTTGCGGATTGCCGTAGGGGCATTTTTATTACATGCCGGTCGATGAACATCCTGTGGGAAGAAAATAGCGTAGCTACCCGGTATCATTTCTATAAATGATTCATGTTCACTATCGTGATAAAAAATAATATCGCGTTGCTCTAATAGTGATTCGCTGACTTTATTATTCCCGGTATCAATGGCTACACCGATTTTCTCTTCGCCCCAGGCCAGAAACTGAATATCCAGATAGCGACGATGAACCTCAGGACGGTTTTCCACCGCCTCGCGTGTGGTTAAATCGATAATTTGCGCAAAAATATTTTTGCCGTCGATTTCGACAACGCCCGGCGCCAGGGCGTTGAAATCGGTGGTGCGTAGAAAATCGAGCGCCTTTTCAATGGCAGCGGGCAAACGGCACGGATTAGGTTGTGTGATATGTCCAAATATCATGGTCTATCTCCTTATAATGCCTGGATTTTTGCCCATACGCTGTCATCCACAGTAATACCGTTACGACGGTTTTCTGCCAGTAGAGTGGTAAATTCGTGGCCGGGTAAACGAATGGCCTGGTTTTCGTCTGCGCGTTCGGCACTGGTAACGTAATCCATGATGCGTTGCAGTTTGGCGTCGCGGGTGGAACCGTCGATCAGTTTATCCACTTCAATGGCAATAAAGATTTGTGAAATGCCGTACTCGTCGCTGTTGTCCTGGGTGACTTCAGCAACCGATGCGCCGTCAGAAAGGAGAGTGGCTATCATATCCAGCACAATCGACATGCCAGAACCTTTCCAGTAACCCATCGGCAAAATTCGGCGATTTTTCTCGATAACGCCAGGTTCTTTGGTCAAATTTCCTTCATCATCAAACCCGCCATCGACCGGCAGCTCGCGTCCCGCCAGACGATTCACTTCTAACATGCCGTAGGAGAACATCGACATCGACATATCGACCATGGTGATGGGTGAAGAGGGAATAGCGACGATCAGTGGGTTGGTGCCGATGCGACATTCTTTTGCGCCCCACGGCGGCATTACGGCGATGGAGTTTGTCCAGCAGATGCCGATATAGCCTTTTTCCGCCGCCTGCCAGCCGTAGCTGCCGCCGCGCATCCAGTGGTTGGCATTGCGTAACGCGACCAGGCCAATCCCGTGAGTTGCCGCCAGTTCAATGGCACGATCCATCATCTTTTTCGCTGTCAGGTTACCGATTGAACGCCGGGCGTCCCACTGCTCAATCGCGCCGAGGCTGGTTATACGTTTGGGTTGGGCGTCAGGAATGATATCGCCGTTTTCCAGTTGCTGAATGAAACGGGGGAAACGGTTAACGCCATGAGAATAAACGCCGGATTCGGTGGTGCGGGCGAACATCTCTGCACAGGCATCGGCTGTTTCGCTGTTAACGCCACGTGAAATTAATACCCGATTAAAGGCTGTTTTTAACTGCTCAAATGTCACTTTCATCCCTGGCTTCCTTGTGTTTGTTGATCGCTTTTTTAGCTTAAAATTCCACTATGCGAAATTTGATTTCAAATATATCGATCGCTTTTTAACAAAGCAATCCACACCATGATTTTCAAAAATCATATAAATCAAATAGTTATAAATTATCTGTCGAGATCGTGAACTGCGACACACTTTGCGTTACCATCAGGGCGCGATAAAAAGGGGAAGAAAGCGATGGGAAAAAAAGAGCACGAGTTGGCGCAGGAAAAAGAGCGTCCGGCTGGAAGTCAGAGCCTGTTTCGCGGGTTGATGCTGATTGAGATTTTGAGCAACTATCCAAACGGTTGCCCGCTGGCGCATCTCTCTGAACTGGCTGGCTTAAATAAAAGTACGGTCCATCGTTTATTGCAGGGACTACAGTCCTGTGGCTATGTGACAACCGCGCCTGCTGCGGGGAGTTATCGCCTGACCACAAAATTTATTGCCGTCGGGCAGAAGGCGCTGTCTTCGCTGAATATCATTCATATCGCCGCGCCGCATCTTGAGGCACTGAACATCGCCACTGGTGAAACCATTAACTTTTCCAGTCGAGAAGACGATCACGCTATTTTGATTTATAAACTGGAACCTACTACCGGTATGCTGCGAACCCGTGCCTATATTGGTCAGCATATGCCGCTCTACTGTTCGGCGATGGGTAAGGTTTATATGGCGTTTGGTCATCAGGACTACGTGAAATCGTATTGGGAAAGCCATCAGAATGAAATCCAGCCGCTAACCCGCAATACCATTACCGAACTGCCCGCGATGTTCGACGAACTGGCGCACATTCGCGAAAGCGGCGTGGCGATGGACAGAGAAGAGAATGAACTCGGCGTCTCCTGTATTGCTGTTCCGGTGTTTGATATTCATGGGCGGGTGCCGTATGCAGTGTCGATTTCGCTTTCGACATCACGCCTGAAACAGGTGGGGGTGAAAAATCTCCTGAAACCGTTGCGTGAAACTGCCCTGGCTATTTCCAATGAACTGGGATTTACCGTCCGGGACGACCAGGGGGCGATCACATAATGCTTTGGGCAGGTGGCAAAACTTTAATATTTCCTTCGTTGGATCAAAGCAATAATGGCGCACTCTCTGGCACGCTGCGGTTTTAGCGCAAAGGAGTGATCATGAACCGGTTTATTATTGCGGATGCGACGAAATGTATCGGTTGCCGTACCTGTGAAGTGGCTTGCGCAGTGTCGCATCAGGAGAATCAGGATTGCGCTTCGTTGTTACCTGGCGAGTTTATTTCCCGTATTCGTGTTATCAAAGACCATACCTGGACCACGGCAGTAGCCTGTCATCAGTGTGAAGATGCACCCTGCGCGAATGTTTGCCCTGTGGACGCTATTCGTCGTGAACATGGGCATATCTTTGTTGAACAATCACGTTGTATTGGCTGTAAAAGCTGTATGCTGGCATGTCCGTTTGGCGCGATGGAGGTCGTTTCATCGCGTGCAAAGGCGAGGGCGATTAAGTGCGATCTGTGCTGGCATCGGACGACGGGCCCGGCCTGTGTTGAAGCCTGTCCGACAAAAGCGTTGCAGTGTATGGATGTTGAGAAAGTGCAGCGGAATCGGCTACTACAGCAGCCTGTTTGAAACACTATTCCGGTGGTTCTCAACGCCGGAATAGTGCGTTTTGTTAATGCCGGATGCGGCGTGAACGTCTTATCTGGCCTACAAAATCTTACAAATTCAATATATTGCAGAAATTATGTGGCCTGATAAGCGTAGCGCATCAGGCAATTTTTAATGACTCTCAGCCCAGGCGCGTTCAATCTCTTCCGCCAGAATCTTCACGCCTGCCTCAATTTTCTCCGGCTCCGGCACATAGTTCATGCGCATACATTGATGCGTATGCGGCCACGGTTTATCCAGTCCAGGGAAGAAGTTGTGCCCCGGCACCATCAGCACGCCGCGCGCTTTCAGGCGCTGGTAAAGCTGCTCGGTGGTAATTGGCAAATCCTTAAACCATAGCCAGAGGAAAATGGCTCCTTCGGGTTTATGAATCAGGCAGCGATCTTCTGGTAAATAGCGGCGAATGATGGCGATAGTTTCCTGAACACGCTGGTAGTAGAACGGCTTGATGACCGTTTCTGACAGGCGCAGCAGATCGTTACGCTTAATCATTTCACACATCATCGCCGGACCAATACCGCCAGGCGCCAGGCTGATAATGCCGTTCATATTGGTGATGGCGGTGATGATTTTTTCATTGGCGATGATAATGCCGCAGCGGGAGCCTAGTAGACCCAGCTTGGAAAGACTCATGCACAGTACGATATTCGGATTCCACAGCGGGCGCGCTTCGCTGAAGATGATACCCGGGAACGGGACGCCATAAGCGTTATCAATCACCAGCGGAATACCGTGCTGATTTGCCAATGCATCCAGCTTCAGCAACTCTTCGTCAGTAATCACATTGCCTGTTGGGTTCGTTGGACGGGAGACGCAAATCATCCCGGTCTCTTCGCCAATATGCAGATGTTCAAAATCGACGTGGTATTTAAACTGGCCTTCTGGCAGCAGTTCAATATTTGGACGCGCAGAGACGAAAAGATCTTCTTCCAGTCCGGCGTCAGCGTAGCCAATGTATTCTGGTGCCAGCGGGAACAGCACTTTTTTGACCCGACCATCGGCGCGGCGTCCGGCAAACAGATTAAATAAGTAGAAAAACGCGCTCTGGCTGCCGTTTGTTAGTGCAATATTCTGTGGTTCAATATCCCAACCCAGCTTCTCGCGTAGCATTCCGGCAAGTAGTGTGAGTAGCTCCGTTTTCCCCTGCGGGCCGTCGTAATTACACAGCGCATCAGTGGCTTTGCCGCTTTCCAGCATGTCGGTCAGCAGCGTCTGGAAGTAGTCCTGCATTTCCGGGATCTGCGCCGGATTGCCGCCGCCGAGCATAATCGCGCCGGGCGTGCGTAAGCCGTCGTTCAGATCTTCCATCAGCAGCGTAATGCCGGAGTGGCGGGTAAATTTGTCACCAAAAAGGGAGAATGTCATAGCGGGATATCTGTCGAACTCTGTAGCAAGGAAAGTAACAATAACGCTACATTTGCTGGGGTGCAAATCGGGTTGCTGCAAGAGGATTGGCGTATCATGCTAAGGTTTATGATATGTCTGGTCTTTTATACTGGAATACGGCTTCCCGACATACTGCAAGTGGGAAGCCGGAAAAGTTACTGTTGCCCCGCCCAGACAACCATCACTTTATCGTCGCCATGTTCACGGACAAATCCATAACCTTGTTTCAGTGACAATGTGGTCTGCTTACCCGCGCCAATCGCTGGATGGCGGGCGCGGAACTGACCGAGGCGTTGCCAGTGCGCAACGCTGGCGGCAGATTCACCGCTAACATCCTGCCAGTTCATATCCGAGCGTGTGCCTTGCAGCGGATCTGAGCCGGTGGCTCCGAACGGACGTGAGGATTCATCGCCATAAAAGATTTGCACCGCACCTGGCGCTAATAGCAATAACTCTGCTGCTTTGTCGCCCCCGTCACGGAACAGGCGGGTATCATGCGACGATAGGTAGCTCAACACGTTGAAATCCTGCAATTTATCTGCCATTTGCTGCCAGGTGGTGTCCATCTGCGCCAGACAATCGACGGCTTTCGCCGCCTGTTCCTGATAATCGAAGTTGATCATCGCATCGAAGCCGTGGCGATAGTAGTCACTTTGCATTACGCCATGACCCCAGGACTCGCCGGTCATCCAGAAAGGTTTGTCATCTAATGCTTTATCGGGATTCGCTTTTTTCCATTCGCTAAGTGCGGCGCTGGCCTGAGTTTTCAGTTGCTGCCAGGCGGGCAACTCAACATGTTTGGCAGTGTCGACCCGAAAACCATCAATCCCGTAGTCGCGAACCCACTGGCTTAACCAGTGAGTTAAATAATCGCGCGGCGTATAGCCATCGATGGCTTTAGCGTGGGTATCCGGTTTGTTTTTATAGAACACCGGCAGACCTGAAGCGGTGGTGGATTCTGTTTTGATATCCGGCAAAAAGGCCAGCGACATGGTGAGATCGTCGAATCCAGGATTGTCGTAATCACCGATATCGGTACGGATCCAGTTTTTCCCCCACCATTTATCCCACCCTGTTTTGTCGCTGAAATTAATGTAATCGTTAAAACTATGCCAGGTTTGCCCGGCGGCGGGTTTCCAGTCGCTCCAGCGGTCACCCAGCGTTTTTTTCAGCTCATCACCAGAAATATATAACGCGCCAAACTGATACTCCTGCATATCCGCCAGCGTGGCATAACCGGTATGGTTCATCACCACATCAAAGAGAATACGAATACCGCGCTGGTGCGCGCTATCAACCAGCGTCCGTAGATCGGCTTCGTTGCCCATATTTGCATCAAGATTCGTCCAGTCCTGTGTGTAATAACCGTGGTAGGCATAATGCGGGAAATCGCCTTTTGTACCACCGCCTACCCAGCCGTGAATTTGCTCAAATGGGGCGCTGATCCATAGGGCATTGACGCCGAGCTGCTGGAGATAATCCAGTTTGTTGGTCAGGCCGCGTAAATCGCCGCCGTGAAAAGTGCCAATTTCCGCCATACCGTCTTTATGACGACCGTAGCTCTGGTCATTGCTGAGATCGCCGTTTTCGAAACGGTCTGTCAGCACAAAGTAAACGGTGGCGTTATGCCAGTCGAAAGGGGCAGAGGTGCCAGTTTCTGCCCGTTCCAGCAGTAGCAAGCCGTTACTGGTGGCGGCAGGTTGTAACGTTATTTGACCGTTTTTCACCGTCGCGATTTGTTGGCTGTAATAATCACGGATTGCCGCACCTTCCGGGAAAGTGGCACTGACATCAAGCGTAAGTGGTCGTCCATCCCATTTCGGGCATTCACGGATTGGGGTTGCTACTGGTTCGGCGGTGTTTTGGATCGAAATCATCAACGTTGGCGTGCCGGAGCGGGTGTCGATTTGCAGCTTATATTCGCCAGCTCTGAACAATCGCCATTGTGGCGGTGTGTTATCGCAAGGTTGCAGGGAAAGCATCTGATTGAGTTTTATCGCATTCACTGGTTGCCAGCACTGTTGGTCAAAATTTAGCGTTAGTGGACGCGTACTTTTAGCCAGCTTAGCGTGGCTGACAAATGTTCCTGTCCCCTGTTCGGTAAAGATGGGGAACCCCTGCGAAGTCCAGTTGGCGGCAACGGCAAAGCCGGGAAGGAGTGTCAGAAAACAGGCGGCAAGTTTCATGGCGGGTGAGTCCTTATTGCTGCGATTTAAGACAGTTTGCCAGCGAATAGCCAGACAAAGCTCATCCCTGAATAGTAAGTCCACAGGATGAGAAGCAGGGGTGAGCGATCGCGCGCAAAAAACGGCTGAATTTTGCGATAAAATCCACATTTTCTGCGATCTTGCACCAATCTGAACCATTACCACGTGACATAGTTTCAGATTTGGACTATTCCTTGGGGTGCGCTTGACCGCTATTTTTGATATGATTTGAGATTCAACTCTCAAATTTGGGAAAAATATTACTCTAAATCATTCGAGTTGCAGGACAAAACACCAATGGCGTTTTGAACAGCGTTTACGCAGTACAGGCAACTTGAAGTATGACGAGTATAAGGTGTTTGAATGATTAAATCCGATCAGGAGACCTGATGATTTTGACTCCCATACGACGATATGGGGCGATGATTCTTATGTTACTCACTCTGGTGTTTTCGAGTGAGGTGTTAGCGAAGACGCACACGACAACAACGAGTCAAAAGTCCCACTTAACTAAAGCTAGTAATAAACAGGTAAGCAGTAAACAAGAGTATTCTCGCAATAGTGCAAAGAGCAGTTCACTTCCTGATTTGCGAAAATACCCTTCCGGAACACCAAGAAAAAAAGCGTTTCTCCGGACTGTAATGCCCTATATTACCAGCCAAAATGCTGCCATTACGGCGGAACGTAACTGGCTGATTTCAAAACAGTACCAGGGGCAATGGTCGCCTTCAGAGCGTGCACGTCTGCAAGACATTGCCAAACGCTATAAGGTGAAGTGGTCCGGTAATACGCGAAAAATCCCGTGGAATACGCTACTCGAACGTGTAGACATTATCCCGACCAGTATGGTAGCGACGATGGCTGCCGCAGAAAGCGGTTGGGGAACGTCGAAGCTGGCGCGTAGCAACAACAACCTGTTCGGCATGAAGTGCATGAAAGGGCGTTGTACCAATGCGCCGGGTAAAGTGAAGGGGTACTCTCAGTTCAGTTCTGTAAAAGAATCGGTGAGCGCCTATGTCACTAACCTGAATACGCATCCGGCTTACGCTTCTTTCCGCAAATCACGTGCACAATTGCGTAAAGCGGATCAGGAAGTTACCGCCACAGCGATGATTCATAAGCTGAAAGGTTATTCCACGAAAGGGCAGAGCTATAACAACTACCTGTTCGCGATGTACCAGGATAACCAGCGGTTAATTGCCGCGCATATGTAATTGCATTCCCTTGAGCCTTATCCGGCTTGTTGGTCGGATAGGGCTTTTGCTCGCATCAGGTGGTTGTGCTGAATTGCCTGATGCGACGCTGGCGCGTCTTATC
>NZ_AEJZ01000047.1:0-19138 GCF_000208525.1 Escherichia sp. TW14182 | reverse complement strand
AAATAAAAAGATGAAGATTTTTATTTTTATAGGTACCTGGTTGATAATCATGTACGCACCTGAGAATGATATATATATAATATGTATCGCTACAAATAACGATAATTTCTTACTGGTGATAGTATACTATTATTCTGGTTAATCGCTGTCAAATTGATGATTTTGGTTAGTATTGCAATAACGAAGGGTTTGATCCGGTAAGACTGGCTAGGCAAGGCTATACCAAAAAATCAGTGTAGGTTCAGAAAACGATGCACCATACAATCATCAATAATTTCAAATTGTCCATTGTGCATAAATCATAAAGAAAACCGCAGCACGTCGTATGCAAGAACGTGCTGCGGTTGGCTGGTGAACTTTCGATAGTGCGAGTATTGAATGATTTCCAGCTGTTGCCGATTTTACTATGTTTTCAGTAGAACACTTAGACAAAACTGAGGCACACAAATCTTTGCACTGGATTGCAAGGCTTTGTGCTTCTCTGGAGTGCGACATGTTTGATAACAAAAAATTAGCGCAAGAAGACAAAAATCACCTTGCGCTAATGCTCTGTCTCAGGTCACTAATACTATCTAAGTAGTTGATTCATAGTGACTGGATATGTTGTGTTTTGTAGCATCATGTAGTCTATTTTTTAGACTAAAGATATTGTAACACATTGATATTACTGGTTTTTAATGTTTCACGTTCAGCTTTTTTATACTAACTTTAGCGAAACGGGAAGGTAAAAAGACAAAAAGTTGTTTTTAATACCTTTAAGTGATGTCAGATGGCCTTGCACCATCTGACAGAACATTTAACTGAACATCGCGGTAATTGATGCGCTGGCGAGAGAGTGGAAATGAACGTTAAAACCGACCATCGCGCCGCTGGCTCCTTCATCGACATCAATACGTTCTACATCCAGCGCGTGAACGGTAAAGATGTAGCGATGGGTTTCGCCTTTCGGCGGCGCGGCGCCACCGTATCCGGCTTTACCAAAATCGGTACGTGTCTGGAGCACGCCATCAGGGATTGCCACCAGACCAGAGCCAAACCCCTGCGGTAATACGCGGGTATCAGCGGGTAAGTTAACAACTACCCAGTGCCACCAGCCGGAGCCGGTTGGCGCATCCGGGTCGTAGCAGGTGACAACAAAACTTTTCGTTCCCGCAGGAACATCATCCCACGCCAGATGTGGCGAAATATTATCGCCATCGTAACCCATGCCGTTAAAGACATGACGATGCGGCAGCTTATCGCCATCGCGCAGATCGTTACTGATGAGTTTCATGAACCCTCCTTTCTTGTTTGCAGAAAGTGTAGCCAGAAACCCTCACGCTGACTTCCCGTTATTGGCAAAAAAATGTTTCATCCAGTACGGCGCGATTTACCGCTGCGGTCAGGCGCTGTAACTGTTCCGGGCGAATAATATAGGGCGGCATCAGGTAAATCAGCTTGCCAAAAGGCCGTATCCACACACCCTGCTCGACAAAGAATTTTTGCAGTGCTGCCATATTCACCGGACGAGTGGTTTCGACTACGCCAATTGCCCCCAGCACGCGCACATCGGCAACCATTTCGGCGTCACGGGCTGGTGCCAGTTGCTCACGTAGTTGCGCTTCAATCTTTGCCACCTGCTGGTGCCATTTACCGGATTCAATAATCGTCAGGCTGGCGTTCGCTGCCGCGCAGGCCAGTGGATTGCCCATAAAAGTTGGCCCGTGCATAAAGCAACCAGCTTCGCCGTTACTGATAGTTTCTGCAACCTCGCGCGTGGTGAGCGTGGCTGAAAGGGTCATCGTGCCGCCGGTTAAGGCTTTACCGAGGCATAAAATGTCCGGCGCAATCCCCGCATGTTCACAGGCAAACAGTTTGCCGGTACGACCAAATCCGGTGGCGATTTCGTCAGCAATCAGCAAGATACCTTCACGATCGCACATTTTGCGGATTCGTTTTAACCATTCCGGATGGTAGATGCGCATCCCGCCTGCGCCCTGGACAATCGGTTCAATGATCACCGCAGCGATTTCATGACGATGCGCCGCCATCAGGCGCGCAAAGCCTACCATATCGCGCTCATCCCATTCGCCGTCCATGCGGCTTTGCGGGGCTGGAGCAAACAAGTTTTCTGGCAGATAGCCTTTCCACAGGCTGTGCATAGAGTTGTCAGGATCGCATACCGACATCGCGCCAAAAGTATCGCCATGATAACCATTGCGGAAGGTCAGAAAACGCTGGCGCGCTTCGCCTTTGGCCTGCCAGTACTGCAACGCCATCTTCATCGCCACTTCTACCGCTACGGAGCCGGAGTCTGCGAGAAAAACGCACTCCAGCGGTTGCGGCGTCATTGCCACCAGTTTGCGGCATAGCTCGATGGCGGGCGCATGGGTGATACCGCCAAACATCACATGCGACATGGCATCAATTTGCGACTTCATCGCCGCATTAAGCTGCGGGTGATTGTAGCCGTGGATCGCCGCCCACCAGGACGACATACCGTCAACCAGGCGTCTGCCGTCAGACAAAATCAGCTCGCAACCTTCCGCGCTCGCCACCGGATAAACCGGCAGCGGGGAGGTCATGGATGTGTACGGGTGCCAGATATGGCGTTGGTCAAAGGCAAGATCGTCCATTGTCATAATCGACTTGTAAACCAAAATGAAAAGATTTAGGTTTACAAGTCTACACCGAATTAACAACAAAAAACACGTTTTGGAGAAGCCCCATGGCTCACCGCCCACGCTGGACATTGTCGCAAGTCACAGAATTATTTGAAAAACCGTTGCTGGATCTGCTGTTTGAAGCGCAGCAGGTGCATCGTCAGCATTTCGATCCTCGTCAGGTGCAGGTTAGCACTTTGCTGTCAATTAAAACCGGTGCTTGCCCGGAAGATTGCAAATACTGCCCGCAAAGCTCGCGCTATAAAACCGGGCTGGAAGCCGAGCGGTTGATGGAAGTTGAACAGGTGCTGGAGTCGGCGCGCAAAGCGAAAGCGGCGGGATCGACACGTTTCTGCATGGGCGCGGCGTGGAAGAATCCGCACGAACGCGATATGCCCTATCTCGAGCAGATGGTGCAGGGGGTAAAAGCGATGGGGCTGGAGGCGTGTATGACGCTGGGGACATTAAGTGAATCCCAGGCGCAGCGCCTCGCGAACGCCGGGCTGGATTACTACAACCACAACCTCGACACCTCGCCGGAGTTTTACGGCAATATCATTACCACACGTACCTACCAGGAACGTCTCGATACGCTGGAAAAAGTGCGCGATGCCGGGATCAAAGTCTGCTCAGGTGGCATTGTGGGCTTAGGCGAAACGGTAAAAGATCGCGCCGGATTATTGCTGCAACTGGCAAACCTGCCGACGCCGCCGGAAAGCGTGCCAATCAACATGCTGGTGAAGGTGAAAGGCACGCCGCTGGCGGATAATGATGATGTCGATGCCTTTGATTTTATTCGCACCATTGCGGTGGCGCGGATCCTGATGCCGACCTCTTATGTGCGCCTTTCTGCCGGACGCGAGCAGATGAACGAACAGACTCAGGCGATGTGCTTTATGGCAGGCGCAAACTCGATTTTCTACGGTTGCAAACTGCTGACCACGCCGAATCCGGAAGAAGATAAAGACCTGCAACTGTTCCGCAAACTGGGGCTGAATCCGCAACAAACCGCCGTTCTGGCGGGCGATAACGAACAACAGCAACGTCTGGAACAGGCGCTGATGACCCCGGACACCGACGAATACTACAACGCGGCAGCCCTATGACCTGGCAGGAGAAGATTAACGCGGCGCTCGATGCGCGGCGTGCTGCCGATGCCCTGCGTCGCCGTTATCCGGTGGCACAAGGCGCCGGACGCTGGCTGGTGGCGGACGGACGGCAGTATCTGAACTTTTCCAGTAACGATTACTTAGGTTTAAGCCATCATCCGCAAATTATCCGTGCCTGGCAGCAGGGTGCGGAGCAATTTGGCGTCGGTAGTGGCGGTTCCGGTCACGTCAGCGGTTATAGCGTGGCGCATCAGGCGCTGGAAGAAGAACTGGCCGAGTGGCTGGGTTATTCGCGGGCACTGCTGTTTATCTCCGGTTTTGCCGCTAATCAGGCGGTCATTGCCGCGATGATGGCGAAAGATGACCGCATCGTTGCCGACCGGCTTAGCCACGCCTCCTTGCAGGAAGCGGCCAGTTTAAGTCCGGCGCAGCTTCGCCGTTTTGCTCATAACGATGTCGCTCATCTGGCGCGCCTGCTTGCTTCCTCCTGTCCAGGGTTGCGACTGGTGGTGACAGAAGGCGTATTCAGTATGGACGGCGATAGTGCGCCGCTGACGGAAATCCACCGTGAGACGCAGCAGCACAATGGCTGGTTGATGGTCGACGATGCCCACGGTACGGGCGTTATCGGGGAGCAGGGGCGCGGCAGCTGCTGGCTGCAAAAGGTAAAACCAGAATTGCTGGTGGTTACGTTTGGCAAAGGATTTGGTGTCAGCGGTGCGGCGGTGCTTTGCTCTGAAACTGTGGCGGATTATCTGCTGCAATTTGCCCGCCATCTTATCTATAGCACCAGTATGCCGCCCGCTCAGGCGCAGGCATTACGTGCGTCGCTGGCGGTCATTCGCAGTGAAGAAGGTGACGCGCGACGCGCAAAACTGGCAGCACTCATTACGCGTTTTCGTGCCGGAGTACAGGATTTGCCGTTTACGCTTGCGGATTCATACAGCGCCATCCAACCATTGATCGTCGGTGACAACAGCCGTGCGTTACAACTAGCAGAAAAACTGCGCCAGCAAGGCTGCTGGGTCACGGCGATTCGCCCGCCAACCGTACCCGCTGGCACTGCGCGACTGCGCCTGACCTTAACCGCAGCTCATGAAACGCAGGATATCGACCGTCTGCTGGAGGTGCTGCATGGCAACGGTTAATAAACAAGCCATTGCGGCGGCATTTGGTCGGGCTGCCTCACAGTATGAGCAACACGCAGAGTTACAGCGTCAGAGCGCCGATGCCTTGCTGGCAATGCTCCCGCAACGCAAATACGCCCGAGTGCTGGATGCTGGCTGTGGACCTGGCTGGATGAGCCGCCACTGGCGCGAGCGCAGCGAGCAGGTGATGGCGTTAGATCTCTCGCCGCCAATGCTTGCCCAGGCACGCCAGAAGGATGCCGCAGATCATTATCTGGCGGGGGATATCGAATCCCTGCCGTTAGCGACTGCGACGTTCGATCTTGCATGGAGCAATCTCGCGGTGCAGTGGTGCGGTAATTTATCCACGGCATTAGGTGAGCTTTGTCGCGTAGTACGCCCCGGCGGCGTGGTGGCATTTACCACGCTGGCGCAGGGATCGCTCCCTGAATTACATCAGGCGTGGCAAGCGGTAGATGAACGGCCTCATGCTAATCACTTTTTACTACCCGCTGACATTGAACAGGCGCTGAAAGGCTTATGTTATCAACACAATCTTCAACCCATCACCCTGTGCTTTGATGATGCGCTCAGTGCCATGCGTTCGCTGAAAGGCATTGGCGCAACGCATCTTCACGCAGGGCGCGATCAGCGAGTATTAACCCGTTCACAGTTACAACAACTGCAACTGGCCTGGCCGCAACAGCAGGGGCGATATCCCCTGACTTATTATCTTTTTTTGGGAGTAATTACTCGTGAGTAAACGCTATTTTGTCACCGGAACGGACACCGAAGTGGGTAAAACCGTTGCCAGTTGCGCACTGTTGCAGGCCGCGAAGGCCGCAGGTTACCGGACGGCAGGCTACAAACCCGTTGCCTCTGGTAGCGAAATGACTGCAGAAGGTTTACGCAACAGCGATGCACTGGCGTTACAGCGCAACAGCAGCCTGCAGCTGGATTACGCCACGGTGAATCTATATACCTTCGAAGAGCCGACATCGCCGCATATCATCAGCGCGCAAGAGGGCAGGCCAATTGACCCATTGGTGATGAGCGCCGGATTACGCGCGCTTGAACAACAGGCTGACTGGGTGTTAGTGGAAGGTGCTGGCGGCTGGTTTACGCCGCTTTCTGACACTTTCACTTTTGCGGATTGGGTAACACAGGAACAACTGCCGGTGATACTGGTAGTTGGCGTGAAACTCGGCTGTATTAATCACGCGATGTTGACGGCACAGGCAGTACAGCAGGCAGGACTAACTCTCGCAGGCTGGGTGGCGAACGATGTCACTCCGCCAGGCAAACGTCATGCTGAATATATGGCTACGCTCACCCGAATGATCCCCGCGCCGCTGCTGGGGGAAATTCCCTGGCTTCAGGAAAATCCAGAAAGTGCGCTAACCGGAAAATATATAAATCTCACATCACTGAAGTAGCAAAAAAATTGGTTGAATTGCGAGCGAGATCGCGTCTTCGGTCGCCCGTAATTTAACCAACCAAATGCTAAAAAAATCGCGAAAAAAATTTTACCCCGGCATTATACGATTAGTATGGGAATTGCCCAGGCGGCTGGACATAGGGGCTGCAGGCAGTTATCCACTATTCCTGTGGATAACCATGTGCATTAGAGTTAGAAAACGTAAGGTAAGCGAGAGAATACGCGGCTTGCACGCAAATTGGCGCTAAAGACGGCTTAAATAAATATTTTTTATTTTTCAATCTGTTAGATAAATGCAATGGCTGTCAGGAAAGTGTCATCTCCTGCAATAAATCCGTCATCAGCCATCTTGACAAATGTTAAAAAAGCCATTGCTCTGGGGATAACCCTGCAGACCAGAGTTTTATCTCGTCACAGGGTCAATTTTGCCTACGGTTGAGACCTTAGTTTACGGCGTAACAGAAATGTTGTGGTGTGAGACTGTTTTTTTATCCAGTATAATTTATTGGCATTATTAATCATGACGAGTAAAATTACACACCTGCCCGCCCATTCCTTCAGGTAGCAACTCATGAGTAAACCATTCAAACTGAATTCCGCGTTTAAACCTTCTGGCGATCAGCCGGAGGCGATTCGACGCCTCAAAGAGGGGCTGGAGGATGGCCTCGCGCATCAGACTCTGCTTGGCGTGACGGGGTCGGGGAAAACCTTCACTATTGCTAATGTCATCGCTGACCTGCAACGCCCAACTATGGTGCTGGCGCCCAACAAAACGCTGGCAGCGCAACTATATGGTGAGATGAAAGAGTTCTTCCCGGAAAACGCGGTGGAGTATTTCGTCTCCTATTACGATTACTATCAGCCAGAAGCCTATGTTCCGAGTTCAGATACGTTTATTGAGAAAGATGCCTCAGTAAACGAACATATCGAACAGATGCGACTTTCAGCAACCAAAGCGTTGCTGGAGCGGCGAGATGTCATTGTCGTAGCGTCAGTTTCCGCAATTTATGGTCTGGGCGATCCTGATTTATATCTCAAGATGATGCTGCACCTCACGGTCGGTATGATTATCGATCAGCGCGCGATCCTGCGTCGCCTGGCGGAGTTGCAATACACCCGCAACGACCAGGCATTCCAGCGCGGCACTTTTCGCGTGCGGGGTGAGGTGATCGACATCTTCCCGGCAGAGTCCGACGACGTTGCGCTACGTGTAGAATTGTTCGACGAAGAAGTGGAACGTCTCTCGCTTTTCGACCCACTAACCGGGCAGATTATCTCGACCATTGCGCGTTATACCATCTACCCGAAAACGCACTATGTTACGCCGCGCGAGCGCATTGTGCAGGCGATGGAAGAGATTAAAGAAGAACTGGCGGATCGGCGCAAGGTACTGCTGGCAAATAACAAGTTGCTGGAAGAGCAGCGGCTGACCCAGCGTACCCAGTTTGATCTGGAGATGATGAATGAGCTGGGATATTGCTCGGGCATCGAAAACTATTCTCGCTTTCTTTCCGGGCGTGGGCCTGGCGAGCCACCGCCGACGCTGTTTGATTACCTGCCTGCCGATGGGCTGCTGGTGGTTGATGAATCACACGTCACCATTCCGCAGATAGGCGGTATGTATCGCGGCGACCGGGCGCGTAAAGAAACGCTGGTGGAGTATGGTTTCCGCCTGCCATCGGCGCTGGATAACCGTCCGCTGAAGTTTGAAGAGTTCGAAGCATTAGCCCCGCAAACCATCTATGTTTCCGCGACGCCCGGCAACTATGAACTGGAGAAATCTGGCGGCGACGTGGTGGATCAGGTGGTGCGTCCAACCGGATTGCTTGATCCAATTATCGAAGTGCGTCCGGTCGCGACCCAGGTCGATGATCTTCTTTCAGAAATTCGCCTGCGGGCGGCAATTAACGAACGCGTTCTGGTGACGACGCTGACCAAGCGGATGGCGGAAGACCTCACCGAATATCTCGAAGAACACGGCGAGCGCGTGCGTTATCTTCACTCCGACATTGATACCGTTGAACGTATGGAAATCATCCGCGACTTGCGTCTGGGCGAGTTCGATGTGCTGGTTGGCATCAACTTACTGCGCGAAGGTCTGGATATGCCGGAAGTGTCGCTGGTGGCAATCCTCGACGCCGACAAAGAGGGCTTCCTGCGTTCTGAACGTTCGTTGATCCAGACCATTGGTCGTGCGGCACGTAACGTTAACGGTAAAGCGATTCTCTACGGCGATAAGATAACCCCGTCAATGGCGAAAGCGATTGGCGAAACCGAACGTCGCCGCGAGAAACAGCAGAAGTACAACGAAGAGCATGGCATTACACCACAAGGGCTGAACAAGAAAGTGGTCGATATCCTGGCGCTGGGGCAGAACATTGCTAAAACCAAAGCCAAGGGCAGAGGGAAAGCGCGCGCGATTGTTGAGCCGGATAATGTGCCGATGGATATGTCGCCAAAAGCGTTGCAGCAGAAAATCCATGAACTGGAAGGGCAGATGATGAAACACGCACAAAACCTGGAGTTCGAAGAGGCGGCGCAAATTCGTGACCAGTTGCATCAGTTGCGTGAGCTGTTTATTGCGGCTTCGTGACGAGATGAAAAAGCCGGAATGTTCTTCTGGTTTGAGGCTGATGAGAAACGTAAAATTGCCTGATGCGCTACGCTTATCAGGCCTACATGCACTCTGCAATATATTGAATTTGCGCGATTTGTAGGCCGGATAAGGCGTTCACGCCGCATCCGACATGAACAACGCGCACTTTGTCTGCAATCTGACGCCGGAATGTTCTTCCGGTTTTCCGTTAACCCAACGCCTGTAACGCCTTTTCCAGTGCGTTATGTAACAACTGGCGGTCATGACGATAGGGGATATCGCTGGCCTCCAGTACATCCTGAATCACTATTCTGTCGGTGACCGCAGAAACATCCACTTTCGGCCCAACGACGACGGCATCAATAACCTTCTTGCCGACATACTGCTCCATAATCGCCAGCTTATTTTCCAGTTTCAGATTCGCCGCTGGTAGGCTAAGTTCACGTCCCAGATTGCCGATATAGACCATCGGTGCTGGCGTGCGGCGTAATGCCTGCGCCATTTCCTTAAGCAGCAGGATCGGCATCAGGCTGGTATAAAAACTGCCTGGCCCGATAAGAATCAGATCTGCTTCATTGATAGCATGTACAGCTTCACGCGTAGCAGGCACATTAGGGGTTAACAGTAATTCCTGAATCGGCGTGGTTAACTGGTCAATATTTACCTCGCCGTAAACTTCATGCCCCTGATCGTCAATCGCCATCAGATCAACGGGATGCTCTGACATCGGAATCAAATGCGCATCCACTTTCAGCAGATTACGAATTAAATTGATGGCTTCCAGAGGCCGCACGCTAAGGTGGTCCAGCGCCTTTAACATCAGGTTTCCAAGGTTATGCCCGGAAAGCTCGCCATTACCGCCAAAACGATATTCAAACATCGCGGAAGCGACGCTGGGTTCTGTAATTAACTGATTAAGACAGTTGCGCATATCGCCCCAGGCAATACCGCCTTCTGAGCGGCGAATACGCCCTGTTGAACCACCGTTATCGGTGGTGGTCACAATGCCCGTTAAACGAGAACCCAAAGACGAAAGTGATGAGAGAACGCGTCCCAGTCCATGCCCTCCGCCGAGAGCAACGACACGATCAAGGTCAGCCAGCGTACGATTGCGCATATAAATTCCTGAAGTCAGATTATCCGCGCTACAGTAGCGCAACTGACAGGGAAACAGCAATTAACCCGCCAAAATTGAGGATACAAATAATTGTTTTCTACCTCTAAAGGACGATATACGCACTGCATTGCTGATGATGTACATCAAAGTAAAACCATCATTTTCCCTTATTCTGTAGGGAAATAGCACGATCATGACGCTATATACATGATTACATAGCGAAAAGTGTGAATGGTAAAAATCTCATTTACACGCTAGTATCGGCATAACCACTAAACACTCTAGCCTCTGCACCTGGGTCAACTGATACGGTGCTTTGGCCGTGACAATGCTCATAAAGATTGCCACCAGGGCGAAGGAAGAAATGACTTCGCCTCCCGTATCTGGAAAGGTGTACATGGCTTCACAACTGACTGATGCATTTGCGCGTAAGTTTTACTACTTGCGCCTGTCGATTACCGATGTGTGTAACTTTCGTTGCACCTACTGCCTGCCGGATGGCTACAAGCCGAGCGGCGTCACTAATAAAGGCTTCCTGACCGTCGATGAAATTCGTCGGGTTACTCGCGCCTTCGCCAGTCTGGGCACCGAAAAAGTGCGTCTGACAGGCGGCGAGCCGTCTTTACGTCGCGACTTTACCGATATCATCGCCGCTGTGCGGGAAAACGACGCTATTCGCCAGATTGCGGTCACCACCAATGGTTATCGCCTGGAACGCGATGTCGCGAACTGGCGCGATGCAGGCCTGACGGGCATTAACGTCAGCGTTGATAGCCTCGACGCCCGTCAGTTTCATGCCATTACCGGGCAGGATAAATTCAACCAGGTAATGGCAGGCATCGATGCTGCATTTGAAGCCGGGTTTGAGAAGGTTAAAGTCAATACCGTGCTGATGCGGGATGTCAATCATCATCAACTCGACACCTTTCTGAACTGGATCCAGCATCGCCCCATTCAGCTGCGTTTTATCGAACTGATGGAAACGGGCGAGGGCAGCGAACTCTTCCGCAAGCACCATATTTCTGGTCAGGTTCTGCGTGACGAGCTGCTGCGTCGCGGCTGGATCCATCAGCTTCGTCAACGCAGCGACGGCCCCGCACAAGTCTTTTGTCATCCGGATTACGCCGGAGAGATCGGCCTTATCATGCCGTATGAAAAAGACTTCTGCGCCACCTGCAACCGCCTGCGCGTCTCCTCCATTGGTAAACTCCATCTCTGCCTGTTTGGTGAAGGCGGCGTTAACCTGCGCGATCTGCTGGAAGACGATACCCAGCAACAGGCGCTGGAAGCGCGTATTTCGGCGGCGCTGCGGGAGAAAAAACAGACCCATTTCCTGCATCAAAACAACACCGGTATTACGCAAAACTTATCGTACATTGGCGGTTAAAACGTCAAAAGGAGAGATCAGATGAGTCAGGTAAGCACTGAATTTATCCCGACCCGTATTGCTATTCTTACGGTTTCTAATCGTCGCGGTGAAGAAGACGATACCTCCGGTCACTATCTGCGCGACTCGGCGCAGGAAGCAGGCCATCACGTTGTCGATAAAGCCATTGTCAAAGAAAACCGCTACGCCATTCGCGCTCAGGTATCTGCGTGGATCGCCAGCGACGATGTGCAAGTGGTGCTGATTACAGGTGGTACTGGCCTGACAGAAGGCGATCAGGCGCCAGAAGCACTGTTGCCGCTGTTCGATCGTGAAGTCGAAGGCTTCGGCGAAGTGTTCCGTATGCTGTCGTTCGAAGAGATTGGCACCGCAACCCTGCAATCTCGTGCGGTGGCGGGTGTTGCTAACAAAACGCTGATTTTCGCGATGCCCGGCTCGACTAAAGCGTGCCGCACCGCCTGGGAAAATATCATCGCCCCGCAGCTGGATGCCCGTACGCGTCCGTGCAATTTCCATCCACATTTGAAGAAATAAGTATGTCGCAACTGACCCATATCAACGCCGCTGGCGAAGCGCACATGGTGGATGTCTCCGCCAAAGCGGAAACTGTGCGTGAAGCGCGCGCCGAAGCCTTTGTCACCATGCGCAGTGAGACGCTGGCGATGATCATTGATGGTCGCCATCACAAAGGCGACGTATTTGCCACTGCGCGCATTGCCGGTATTCAGGCGGCAAAACGCACCTGGGATCTGATCCCGCTTTGTCATCCGCTGATGCTCAGCAAAGTTGAAGTCAATTTACAGGCTGAGCCGGAACATAATCGGGTACGAATTGAAACGCTTTGCCGCCTGACCGGGAAAACGGGTGTCGAAATGGAAGCATTAACCGCAGCCTCCGTGGCGGCGCTGACCATTTATGACATGTGCAAAGCGGTGCAAAAAGATATGGTGATTGGTCCGGTACGTTTGCTGGCGAAGAGCGGCGGCAAGTCGGGTGATTTTAAGGTGGAAGCGGATGATTAAAGTTCTTTTTTTCGCCCAGGTGCGCGAGTTGGTGGGAACAGATGCAACCGAAGTGGCTGCGGATTTCCCAACCGTTGAAGCGTTACGCCAACACCTGGCAGCGCAGAGCGATCGCTGGGCGCTGGCGCTGGAAGATGGCAAATTGCTGGCTGCCGTCAACCAGACGCTGGTGAGTTTTGACCATCCGCTGACTGACGGCGACGAAGTTGCTTTCTTCCCGCCGGTAACCGGAGGTTAAGATGGCAGAAACCAAAATTGTTGTCGGATCTCAGCCTTTTAGCGTTGGGGAAGAGTACCCGTGGCTGGCTGAGCGTGACGAAGATGGTGCAGTGGTCACGTTTACCGGTAAGGTGCGCAACCATAACCTGGGCGACAGCGTCAAAGCATTAACCCTCGAACACTATCCGGGGATGACGGAAAAAGCACTGGCGGAAATCGTGGATGAGGCGCGTAACCGCTGGCCGCTGGGGAGAGTCACGGTGATTCATCGCATTGGCGAATTATGGCCGGGCGATGAAATCGTATTTGTCGGGGTCACCAGCGCGCATCGTAGCAGCGCGTTTGAAGCCGGGCAGTTTATTATGGACTATCTCAAAACCCGCGCACCGTTCTGGAAGCGTGAAGCCACGCCGGAAGGCGACCGCTGGGTTGAAGCCCGGGAGAGCGATCAGCAGGCGGCAAAACGCTGGTAGTTTTTGTTAGCCGGATAAGGCACCGCTGCGTCCGGCAATTTCACCGCTCTGGACATACGTTTACGCTGCGTCGATGCACACCCTCATCATTTGCAGTATCCTTTAGATATTCCTTATATCTTCAGGAGAAAGTCATGGACAGATTCCCACGTTCAGATTCAATCGTACAACCCCGTGCTGGCTTGCAAACCTATATGGCGCAAGTCTATGGCTGGATGACAGTTGGTTTGTTACTGACCGCATTTGTTGCCTGGTATGCAGCCAACTCTGCTGCCGTTATGGAGCTGCTATTCACTAACCGTGTCTTCTTAATCGGTTTGATAATCGCGCAATTAGCTCTGGTTATCGTGTTATCAGCGATGATTCAAAAACTCAGCGCGGGCGTAACGACGATGCTCTTTATGCTTTATTCGGCGCTAACGGGCTTAACGCTCTCCAGTATTTTCATTGTATACACTGCCGCCTCTATTGCCAGTACCTTCGTTGTCACCGCCGGGATGTTCGGCGCGATGAGTCTGTATGGTTACACCACGAAACGCGATTTAAGTGGCTTCGGCAATATGCTATTTATGGCATTAATTGGTATCGTCATAGCCTCGCTGGTGAACTTCTGGCTGAAAAGCGAAGCATTAATGTGGGCAGTCACCTACATCGGCGTGATTGTCTTTGTTGGACTGACGGCGTATGACACTCAGAAACTGAAAAATATGGGTGAACAGATTGATACCCGCGACACGTCGAACCTGCGTAAATATTCCATTCTTGGCGCCTTAACGTTGTATCTGGACTTCATCAACCTGTTCCTGATGTTGCTGCGGATATTCGGTAACCGCCGTTAAACGCATTTCTTATAAAAATCCCGGAACGACACCGGGATTTTTTATCTATTCGATAATAAGTATATATTTAAAAAATAGACATAAAGATATAATTCACATTGATTATATCTATGCATATGATGCATTTTTATAAATCTGGTATACCTATAAGAAAATAGAGTACAATCCTACGGTTTTATTAATGGCTGGCGATATTCATCTGTTAAATAAATGCTTGCGGGTAAAAATCAATCATCTGCTGATAATATATTTCAATGGGATTAATTTTTAAATATATATTCATATAATAAATGGATCAGGGTTCTATGTCTTTCGTATTACCATCGATAACGGCTTATCCTCGGCAGTCAAAAAAATACATTTTCATCGCATTGCTACTTGTGTCTGTATTACTCCAGCTTTGGCCTGTTTATTTTTTACAGCCATTGAGAGTTATCCTGCGCGTCGGTATCTGCAACTTGCTAATCATCCTGTGTTTGACAGGGTGTTATCGATTATTTGTTGGGAAAATAGTCGCATTGAGTGTGTCACTATTATTGACCATTAATTTTATAGTCGCGCTTTGTACATGGCAAATTTATCAAAGTGAATTTAATATTATCTTTGCAATGAGTATCATGGAAACCCACTGGTCTGAAGTGAAAGCAATGTCGGGGTTATATCTATCCTGGATGCCAGTATGTGTTGTTTATTTCTTGCTGACTTATTTTTCTATACCCATGGGCGTTAAGTGTGTGTCTACTAAGGTTCAATGTGCATCACTGGTGATACTATTAATATTTATCTCATGGTTTAGTTACAATCAATGGAGTAAACAGAAAAAAGATGGTCTTGGAGGATACTCTCCATTAAGCTCCAGGGTGTTAAGATTTACACCATTTTATACCGCTGCCGATTTTATTATTGCTTATCGAGATATTTCTTTTGCCAGAGAAATAAAACAAATTGATATGGATTTACCGGGATTGATCGCTAAAGAAACGGATATTGAAAATTATGTTATTATCGTAGGGGAGTCTGTACGGCGCAGTAATATGAGTTTGTATGGCTTTGGTATCAATACCACGCCTGTACAAAATGAGATTGGACCACAGGCGCTTATCTTTGATAATGCAGTTTCTCCAGCGGCGGCAACAGTAACTTCTGTTCCGATGATCCTCAGTAAAGCGACAACAGAAAGTTTTACCACTGCGGACTTATCAAATAATGTTATTGCCGTAGCTAATAAAGTGGGGTATCAGACTACCTGGTTAAGTACCGTGGGTATGTCCGGGAAGCATAATAACTATATTACGCTCATTGGTCGTTCCAGTAATAATACACATTGGGTAAGCGAGGAATACGATGATAGCCTTCTGCCGTTGTTGGATGAAGCATTAAAAGTCAAGGGTAAGAAATTAATACTGCTACATGGTAATGGTAGCCATGAAATTGCCTGTACACGCTACCCTGAATGGGCAGGTAAAATTAAAACTGGGGATAAATACGAGGATTGCTACAACAACTCCATACGATTTACCGATTACATCATTGGCGAAATCATGAAAAGACTGGAGGGAAGTAAATCCTCATTACTCTATTTTTCTGACCACGGTCTGGAGAAAAATCCCAATATTCCATCGTATTATATGCACGCCGCAGATACTCCCAGTAAAGAAGCCTACGATGTACCGCAATTTATCTGGTATAGCCAGGCTGCTATCGCCAGTCAACCGCGTAAACTTGGACACATTCAAGAAGTTTATTCATTGCTTAATAACTATGCGATGATTCTTGACTGGCTGGGCATCTCTACCCACGAAGAGCATTGCAATTCGCCATTATCTCAGTGTTATCGTCCGCACTCCTCTATTCCAGTAACGGATGGCACCCGAGCTAAAATATATGAATATAAAGATCTGCGAGACACCTTTACATCACCGAAGAAAAAGGTTTCTTATCGCGAAGCCAGTCCGAATCCGCTGTAATTTTATGCTGAGAGGACATCGCCAGATGTCCCCTGATGATTATTAAGGAAACAACAAACATTACTCTGGCGTAAAACATACTTTGTTAAAGGGCTGTAGCGTATCAGAATGCAGGAAAGCATTAGTTGTGTAGGGCGGGTAAGGCGTTCACGCCGCATCCGCCATGAACAAATAGCACGTTGCTAACAATCTGCACAAACCAAAGAACTTAACTAAACATCACATCGCCGCTTCATTTTTCGCCCGTAGCTTCTTCGCCTGGCTTTCCAGCAACAGGTAACAGATCAGCGCCAGCAGCAGCGGGATAAAGTAGTACAGGACACGGTAAGCGAGTAGGGCGGCGATAATCGTTCCTTTGGATGTATGTTCCCCTGCCAGTAGCGCGATAAACACCGCTTCCAGCACACCAATCCCCGCCGGAATATGCACGATGACACCAGCAATACTACTAACCAGCAACACGCCCAGTACAAAGAAATAGTTCACGCTTTGACCGAGTAACAGCCAGATAATCGCTCCCATTACCATCCAGTTAACGCTGGAAATCAGCATCTGGGCGAGGGCGAATTTCCATGAAGGTAGCACCAGCTTTTGCCCTTTGATGGTCATATGGCGGTGTTTAGCGAAGGCGCAAAACCATAAATAGACTGCAATTATCAGCAGCAAACCAATGCCGAGAATACGCAGCGTGGTTTGATCGATATACCAGTGATCCGGCAGTTCCACCACGCCCACGGTAAAAATAATCCCGGCCAGCAAAATATAGCCCAGCCAGTTGGTGGTAATACTCAGCGAGAAAATCCGTGTAATAGTGCTACCCGGTAATCCCAGGCGGGAGTAAAGACGATAGCGCATACCAATGCCGCCAACCCAGGTACTAAGCGTCAGGTTGAAGGCGTAGCAGATAAACGACACCAGCATCACCTGACGTTTCGCCAGTTTATGACCGCAGTAAGAGCGAGCAAGCAGGTCATAGCAGCCGTAAATCAGATAACTGACGACCACCAGCCCGACCGCACTGAGCAGCGCAACGCGATTGTAGTCACGGATGACCTTCCAGACCTCTTCCCAGTCCACCTTTTTGGCGTAGACCACCAGCAACACAATCACCGCGATAAAAAACAGCCAGGTGAGGATCTTCTTTACTAAGCGCCAGCGCGGGTGTGATTTACTCATCAGGGTTTCACCCCCGTATTTTCAGTTTCTACCCGATCCTGAGTTTCCATTGCCGGCTGCGCGGGCGGATCAACTTGCGCCAGACGTGGCGTGTGCGCCGGAAGCCAGCCCACCAGCGCCGGGAAATGGCGTAAAAAGTGGAATGCCAGCACGCTTTTGGTCAGGTTCCACCAGGTGCGTTTCGGCAGCATGGTCTCATCGACCTGCTGACAATCTGCGGCGATAATGCCGTTCAGATTATCGCGCAGCGTCTGGTTAAAATGACGATCGTGGATGATGACATTTGCTTCGAGATTCAGTGACAAACTGAGCGGATCGAGATTACTGGACCCTACTGTCGCCCAGTGATCGTCCATCAACGCCACTTTGCCGTGGAGCGGGCGGCGGCGGTACTCAAAAACCTGAACGCCGCCTTTAACCAGATAGTTATACAGCAAACGCGCGCCGACTCTGACAATCGGCATATCCGGTTCGCCCTGAATGATCAGTTTGATCCGCACCCCGCGCCGTGCCGCTTTACGCAAGGCGTGTAAAAATCGATAGCCGGGGAAGAAGTAGGCGTTGGCGATAATCACTTCCCGCCGCGCCTGAGTGAGCATTTTCAGATAGTGGCGCTCAATATCGCTGCGATGTTCTTCGTTATCGCGCCAGACCAGCAATACCTGCGCTTCTCCCGGCTGGCGGTTCTCTTCCGCCTTGTGATGACGTCGCCACCAGCGCCGTGCCGCGCTTTGTCCGGGCAGATTTTCCAGTTCAAATTGCAGAATATCTTCGACAATTGGCCCTTCGAGGCGTACCGCGTAATCCTGTTTAGCCTCTGGACCGTAGCTGGACATATGCTCGGCGGAGTAATTCAGCCCGCCAATAAAGGCGATACGTGCGTCGATCACCACAATTTTGCGATGCATCCGGCGAAACACATTGGTGCGCATACCGAACAGGCGAGGGCGGGGATCGTAATAACGAAACACCACGCCAGCCGCCGTCAGTTCATTGACAAACTCATCGCTGAGATCCGGCGAACCGTAGCCATCCAGCAAGACTTCCGCTTTAACCCCGCGTCGTGCAGCGTCCAGCAATGCTGCGTGTAATTGTTTACCGACGTCATCCTCGAACCAGATAAACGTTTCAAGAATAATGCGTTCTTGCGCCTCACCAATCGCTTTAAATACAGCGGGATAATATTGCTCGCCGTTCTCCAGCAACTGGATCTTATTGCCTTCGCGCCAGCTACATTTCATAAATGAATCTCCGCACTCAAAGGGGCATGATCAGAAAGGTGTCGCCATGTCCGCAGCGGCAACGCGGTTGGCGCGCTGGCGCTGGCATTTTTGACATAGATCCTGTCCAGACGTAGTAGAGGAAATTGCACTGGAAACGTGCGCGCCGGGCGTCCGTGGGCGCGGGTAAATATCTCATCCAACCCGGCCTGTACTTTTAAGGGATGATTGGCTTTTTGCCGCCAGTCGTTGAAATCACCCGCCACTAAAACGGGTTCGTCGGGCGGAAGCTGGTTCACCCATTCGGCGAGCATCGCAAGCTGCGCCTGACGGTGCGCCTCACGCAGGCCAAGATGCACGCACATCACATGAATCGCTTTCCCGGTCACCGGTGGCACAATGCGGCAATACAGTACGCCACGTTTTTCCGCTCCATCGACAGAAACATCACGATTTTCATAATGTTCAATGGGATAGCGTGACAGCACCGCGTTTCCGTGATGCCCTTCTGGATACACAGCATTGCGACCGTAGGCAAAATCGCTCCACATGGTGTCGGCAAGAAACTCGTAGTGCGAGGTATCGGGCCAGTTTTCCACATGCAGCGGATGAACTTCGTGCGCGCCCATCACTTCCTGCAGGCAAACAATATCGGCGCTGACGGTGCGCACGGCGTCGCGAAGTTCCGGCAAAATGAAGCGTCGGTTAAACGCGGTAAAGCCTTTGTGAATATTGATGGTGAGTACCTTGAACGAAAATTGTTGTGTTTGATCGGGCATAATTTTTATATGAACACATCCCGTTTG
>NZ_AEJZ01000048.1:0-27655 GCF_000208525.1 Escherichia sp. TW14182 | reverse complement strand
CAACTGAAAGGCTTCTATGACGCGATTCAGGCGCTGGTTGCACAGCGTAAGCTGCTGGCGTATCACGACCGCTCTGATGGCGGCCTGCTGGTAACGCTGGCGGAAATGTCCTTTGCTGGTCATTGTGGCATTGACGCGGATATCGCCACTCTGGGTGACGATCGCCTGGCGGCGTTGTTTAACGAAGAACTGGGTGCGGTGATTCAGGTTCGTGCCGCTGACCGTGAAGCGGTCGAGTCCGTACTGGCACAGCATGGGCTTGCTGATTGCGTCCATTATGTTGGGCAGGCGGTTTCCGGTGACCGTTTTGTGATTACCGCCAACGGGCAGACTGTATTCAGCGAAAGCCGCACTACGTTGCGTGTCTGGTGGGCAGAAACTACCTGGCAGATGCAGCGCCTGCGTGACAACCCGGAGTGTGCCGATCAGGAGCATCAGGCGAAATCTAACGACGCCGATCCGGGCCTGAATGTAAAACTGTCGTTCGATATCAACGAAGATGTGGCAGCACCGTATATTGCCACTGGCGCACGTCCGAAAGTTGCCGTACTGCGTGAGCAGGGCGTGAACTCGCATGTTGAAATGGCGGCAGCTTTCCACCGTGCGGGCTTTGATGCTATCGACGTGCATATGAGCGACCTGCTGACTGGACGCACGGGACTGGAGGATTTCCACGCCCTGGTCGCGTGCGGTGGTTTCTCCTACGGTGATGTGCTGGGTGCCGGTGAAGGTTGGGCGAAGTCTATCCTGTTCAATGACCGTGTACGCGATGAGTTTGCAACCTTCTTCCACCGTCCGCAAACGCTGGCGCTGGGGGTATGTAACGGTTGCCAGATGATGTCTAATCTGCGTGAACTGATCCCAGGTAGTGAGTTGTGGCCACGTTTTGTGCGCAATACCTCCGATCGCTTTGAAGCGCGTTTCAGCCTGGTTGAAGTGACCCAAAGCCCGTCGCTGCTGTTGCAGGGGATGGTGGGCTCGCAAATGCCGATTGCTGTCTCTCATGGTGAAGGGCGCGTGGAAGTGCGTGATGCGGCGCATCTGGCGGCACTGGAAAGCAAAGGGCTGGTGGCACTGCGCTATGTCGATAACTTCGGCAAAGTCACTGAAACCTACCCGGCTAACCCGAACGGTTCTCCGAACGGTATTACGGCGGTCACGACTGAAAGCGGTCGAGTCACCATTATGATGCCGCACCCGGAACGTGTTTTCCGTACTGTCAGCAACTCCTGGCATCCGGAAAACTGGGGCGAGGATGGCCCATGGATGCGCATTTTCCGCAATGCACGTAAGCAGTTGGGTTAAGGTATCGGGCAATATGCGCATCGCCTGATGCGCTATGCTTACCTGGTTGGCTCGGTTAGTTTTGCAATATATTGAATTCGCAAGATTTTGTAGGCCGGATAAAGCGTTTACGCCGCATCCGGCATTACACAACCACTTAGCTAACAGTTATAAGCTCCCAGCTCCGGGAGCTTTTTTGTGTCTGTAAATCACGACAATGTGTGAGTTATCGTGTCGCTTATAGGTGACACTTAACTTATTGATTTAATTTAAAACGAATAATTTTAGCTTCAGATGTCTCTTTTAAGCGACACAGTGGCTGATTTATAGCCAAACAGTGGGGCAGCCATTAATCCATCAAACTCACGCTTTATCAGTACGTTATCAAACCATTTTATTTATTGGCACAGTTACTGCATAATAATAACCAGTGGCTCATTCATCCGCTTATGTCAGCCCCTTCGGGACGTGCTACATAAAATTAGAATGACGCACAACAAGGTGCCTGCCGTCCAACTTCTGATATCAGCTTAGCTATATCAACCATCGGGCGAAACGTCGAGTTAGGCACCGCCTTATTCCACAACAAAGCCGGGTAATTCCCGGCTTTGTTGTATCTGAACGTCCCCTCGGTTAGCATCACTCTATTCGCGTCTGACGAGAGTAACACCTTGAAACGCTGGCCCGTTTTTCCCCGCTCATTACGACAACTGGTAATGCTGGCATTCTTGCTCATTTTGCTCCCTCTGTTGGTACTGGCATGGCAAGCCTGGCAAAGCCTGAATGCGCTTAGCGATCAGGCGGCGCTGGTTAACCGCACTACGCTTATCGATGCCCGGCGCAGTGAAGCGATGACCAACGCGGCGCTGGAGATGGAGCGTAGCTACCGTCAGTATTGCGTGCTGGACGACCCTACGCTTGCGAAGGTTTATCAAAGCCAGCGCAAGCGTTACAGCGAAATGCTCGATGCCCACGCAGGTGTGCTGCCGGACGATAAACTTTACCAGGCATTGCGTCAGGATTTGAATAATCTGGCTCAACTTCAGTGTAACAACAGCGGTCCTGATGCTGCCGCCGCCGCGCGTCTGGAAGCCTTCGCCAATGCCAATACCGAAATGGTACAAGCCACTCGCACTGTGGTGTTCTCTCGCGGGCAGCAGTTACAACGCGAAATCGCCGAACGTGGGCAATATTTTGGTTGGCAGTCGCTGGTGCTATTTCTGGTGAGTCTGGTGATGGTGTTGCTTTTCACGCGGATGATTATCGGCCCGGTGAAAAATATTGAACGGATGATCAACCGTCTGGGGGAGGGGCGCTCACTGGGCAATAGCGTTTCGTTCAGTGGACCGAGTGAATTACGCTCGGTTGGGCAACGTATTCTTTGGTTAAGCGAGCGCCTGTCATGGCTGGAATCCCAGCGGCACCAGTTCTTACGTCATTTATCTCATGAATTAAAAACGCCGCTGGCGAGTATGCGCGAGGGCACGGAATTACTGGCTGACCAGGTTGTCGGGCCGCTTACGCCAGAGCAAAAAGAGGTGGTGAGCATTCTTGATAGCAGTAGCCGCAATTTGCAAAAACTGATCGAACAACTGCTTGATTACAACCGTAAACAGGCGGACGGCGCGGTGGAGCTGGAGAACGTAGAGCTGGCACCGCTGGTAGAGATGGTGGTTTCCGCTCACAGCTTGCCAGCACGGGCTAAAATGATGCATACCGACGTCGATCTCAAAGCAACAACTTGCCTGGCGGCGCCAATGTTGCTGATGAGCGTACTGGATAATCTTTACTCCAATGCGGTGCACTACGGGGCTGAATCCGGTAACATTTGCCTTCGCAGTAGTTTACATGGTGCGCGGGTTTATATTGATGTCATCAATACAGGCACGCCCATTCCGCAAGAGGAGCGCGCCATGATCTTCGAACCCTTTTTTCAGGGAAGCCACCAGCGAAAAGGGGCGGTGAAGGGCAGCGGTCTGGGATTAAGCATTGCCAGGGATTGTATTCGCCGTATGCAGGGGGAACTGTATCTGGTCGACGAGAGCGGGCAAGATGTTTGTTTCCGCATTGAATTACCGTCGTCGAAAAACACGAAATAATGTTAAGAGCCTATCCCATCAGGCTATTTTATTTGCCAGTTTGGCTCCGGGCGGTGCTCGAAATCCTCACGTACTACGTGTACGCTCCGGTTTCTCCGCGCTGTCCGTGTCCAAACTGCCTGCAACGATTACGCCTACTGGGAAAGGCTCTAAGTCTGGTGAATATGCGACACATTTTTCAACGATTATTGCCCCGACGGCTGTGGCTGGCGGGGTTGCCTTGTCTGGCGTTGCTGGGTTGTGTGCAGAGTCACGATAAGCCAGCCATAGATACGTCAGCACAAGAAAAAATTCCGGTTTATCAACTGGCTGATTATCTTTCTACCGAATGTAGCGACATCTGGGCGCTGCAAGGTAAATCAACCGAAACTAATCCTCTTTACTGGCTACGGGCGATGGATTGCGCCAACCGTTTAATGCCAGCGCAGTCGCGCCAGCAAGCCCGTAAGTATGGCGATGGCAGCTGGCAAAATACCTTTAAACAGGGGATTTTGCTCGCCGACGCTAAAATTACGCCGTATGAGCGTCGCCAGATGGTCGCGCGCATAGACGCGTTAAGTACTGAGATCCCGGCGCAGGTTCGCCCGCTGTATCAACTCTGGCGCGACGATCAGGCGTTACAATTGCAACTGGCACAAGAGCGTCAACGCTACAGTAAACTCCAGCAGTCCAGCGACAGCGAACTGGATACCTTGCGCCAGCAGCATCACTTTCTACAGCAACAACTGGAACTCACCACTCGCAAGCTGGAAAACCTGACCGATATTGAACGTCAGCTCTCGACCCGCAAACCGGCCGGAAATTTCGCGCCGGACACACCGCACGAGAGCGAAACGCCCGCACCATCTACCAGTGAGGTCACCCCTGATGAGCCATAAACCTGCGCATTTATTATTGGTCGATGACGATCCGGGATTGCTGAAACTGCTTGGCCTGCGCTTGACCAGCGAAGGCTACAGCGTGGTCACGGCGGAAAGTGGCGCTGAAGGATTACGGGTACTGAATCGCGAAAAAGTAGATTTAGTCATCAGCGACCTGCGGATGGATGAAATGGACGGTATGCAACTGTTTGCTGAAATCCAGAAAGTGCAGCCGGGAATGCCAGTAATTATTCTTACCGCGCATGGTTCCATTCCCGATGCCGTTGCCGCGACACAGCAGGGCGTGTTCAGTTTCCTCACCAAACCTGTTGATAAAGACGCGTTGTATCAGGCAATTGACGATGCACTGGAACAATCCGCGCCAGCCACAGACGAACGCTGGAGTGAGGCGATTGTTACCCGCAGTCCACTGATGTTGCGTTTGCTGGAACAGGCGCGGCTGGTGGCGCAATCAGATGTTAGCGTTTTGATTAACGGTCAGAGCGGCACCGGGAAAGAGATTTTCGCCCAGGCTATCCACAACGCCAGCCCGCGCAACAGCAAACCATTTATTGCTATTAACTGTGGCGCATTGCCCGAGCAGTTGCTGGAGTCGGAGCTGTTTGGTCATGCACGCGGCGCGTTTACCGGCGCTGTCAGCAATCGCGAGGGCTTATTCCAGGCGGCGGAAGGCGGTACGTTATTTCTCGATGAGATTGGCGATATGCCCGCGCCTTTGCAGGTCAAACTGCTGCGCGTGTTGCAGGAGCGCAAAGTACGCCCGCTGGGCAGCAACCGCGATATTGATATTGACGTGCGGATTATTTCCGCCACTCACCGCGACCTGCCAAAAGCGATGGCGCGCGGGGAGTTCCGCGAAGATCTCTATTACCGCCTCAACGTTGTCAGCCTGAAAATTCCGGCACTGGCGGAGCGCACGGAAGATATTCCGCTACTGGCAAATCACTTGTTGCGCCAGGCGGCAGAGCGACATAAACCGTTTGTCCGCGCGTTCTCCACTGATGCAATGAAACGCCTGATGACCGCGAGCTGGCCAGGCAATGTGCGTCAGTTGGTCAACGTGATTGAACAGTGCGTGGCGCTGACCTCATCCCCGGTAATTAGTGATGCGCTGGTGGAACAGGCGCTGGAGGGCGAAAACACGGCGCTGCCCACCTTTGTTGAGGCGCGTAATCAGTTTGAACTCAACTATTTGCGCAAGCTGCTGCAAATCACTAAAGGCAACGTCACCCACGCGGCGAGAATGGCGGGGCGCAACCGGACAGAATTTTATAAACTGCTTTCCCGACACGAGCTGGATGCAAACGATTTCAAGGAATGAATCGGCGTAATGTGTTACGTTTAGCAGATCAGAAGACAGGCGACCTTTTCAAGGAATAGCATGAAAAAGATTGATGCGATTATTAAACCCTTCAAGCTGGACGATGTCCGCGAGGCACTGGCTGAAGTCGGCATTACCGGCATGACGGTCACCGAGGTGAAAGGTTTTGGCCGCCAGAAAGGCCATACCGAGCTGTATCGCGGCGCGGAATATATGGTGGATTTTCTGCCGAAGGTGAAAATTGAGATTGTCGTACCAGACGACATTGTCGATACCTGTGTAGATACCATTATTCGCACTGCGCAAACCGGCAAAATCGGTGACGGTAAAATTTTCGTCTTTGACGTGGCACGGGTTATTCGTATCCGTACCGGTGAAGAGGACGACGCGGCGATTTAAACCGCGTCAGGGTTGCCGGATGTTTCCATCCGGCAATATCAAATCACAGCACCTTATGCGGGCCAAAGCATTCGTAATGAATGTTTTCCTGCTTCACGCCCAGATCCACTAACTGTTTCGCGGCAAACTGCATGAAGCCCACCGGACCGCAGAGATAGAACTGCATTGTCGGATCGCTGAACGCACCTTCCAGTTTGCTCAAATCCATCAGACCTTCGCTATCAAACTGACCTTTCGCGCGATCGGCCTCACTCGGCTGACGATACCAGGTGTGTGCGGTAAAGCGCGGCAGTGATTGCCCCAGCTCCTTAACTTCATCAGCAAAGGCGTGAACATCGCCATTTTCTGCCGCATGGAACCAGTTCACTTGTGCTGTGTGGCCTGCTTTTGCCAGCGTATCGAGCATAGCCAGCATTGGCGTTTGACCGACACCGGCAGAGATTAAGGTTACCGGTGTGTCGTTTGTCACATCCATAAAGAAATCACCCGCCGGAGCCACCAGCTTCACGACATCGCCAACATTGGCGTGATTGTGCAGCCAGTTGGATACCTGCCCACCCTCTTCGCGTTTCACCGCAATACGATAGCCTTTGCCATCCGGTTTGCGAGTTAAAGAGTACTGACGAATTTCCTGATGCGGGAAACCTTCCGGCTTCAGCCAGACGCCGAGATATTGCCCCGGACGGTATTCTGCCACTGCGCCACCGTCGACCGGCTCCAGTTCGAAGCTGGTGATAAGCGCGCTGCGCGGTGTTTTAGCCACAATGCGGAAATCGCGAGTACCTTCCCAGCCACCGGCTTTGCTGGCGTTTTCGTTATAGATTTCCGCCTCGCGATTGATAAATACATTAGCCAGTACGCCATAGGCTTTCCCCCACGCGTCCAGCACTTCCTGCCCCGGGCTGAACATTTCGTCCAGCGTCGCCAACAGGTGTTCACCGACGATGTTGTACTGTTCCGGTTTGATCTGGAAGCTGGTGTGCTTCTGAGCGATTTTTTCTACGGCTGGCAGCAGCGCAGGCAGGTTTTCAATATTACTGGCGTAGGCGGCAATGGCGTTAAACAGGGCTTCACGTTGATCGCCATTACGCTGGTTACTCATGTTAAAAATTTCTTTGAGTTCTGGGTTATGAGTAAACATACGGTCGTAGAAATGGGCGGTTAACTTTGGCCCCGTTTCCACCAATAAAGGGATGGTGGCTTTTACTGTAGCGATGGTTTGAGCGTCAAGCATATGGTCTTCCTTTTTTTGTATCTTAATTGATGTATCTCAAATGCATCTTATAAAAAATAGCCCTGCAATGTAAATGGTTCTTTGGGGTTTTTCATTAAGAATGTGATGAAGTGAAAAATTTGCATCACAAACCTGAAAAGAAATCCGTTTCCGGTTGCAAGCTCTTTATTCTCCAAAGCCTTGCGCAGCCTGAAGGTAATCGTTTGCGTAAATTCCTTTGTCAAGACCTGTTATCGCACAATGATTCGGTTATACTGTTCGCCGTTGTCCATCAGGACCGCCTATAAAGGCCAAAAATTTTATTGTTAGCTGAGTCAGGAGATGCGGATGTTAAAGCGTGAAATGAACATTGCCGATTATGATGCCGAACTGTGGCAGGCTATGGAGCAGGAAAAAGTACGTCAGGAAGAGCACATCGAACTGATCGCCTCCGAAAACTACACCAGCCCGCGCGTGATGCAGGCGCAGGGTTCTCAGCTGACCAATAAATATGCTGAAGGTTATCCGGGCAAACGCTACTACGGCGGTTGCGAGTATGTTGATATCGTCGAACAACTGGCGATCGATCGCGCGAAAGAACTGTTCGGCGCTGACTACGCTAACGTTCAGCCGCACTCTGGCTCCCAGGCTAACTTTGCGGTCTACACCGCGCTGCTGGAACCAGGTGATACCGTTCTGGGTATGAACCTGGCGCATGGCGGTCACCTGACTCACGGTTCTCCGGTTAACTTCTCCGGTAAACTGTACAACATCGTTCCTTACGGTATCGATGCTACCGGTCATATCGACTACGCCGATCTGGAAAAACAAGCCAAAGAACACAAACCGAAAATGATTATCGGTGGCTTCTCTGCATATTCCGGCGTGGTGGACTGGGCGAAAATGCGTGAAATCGCTGACAGCATCGGTGCTTACCTGTTCGTTGATATGGCGCACGTTGCGGGCCTGGTTGCTGCTGGCGTCTACCCGAACCCGGTTCCTCATGCGCACGTAGTGACTACAACCACTCACAAAACCCTGGCGGGTCCGCGCGGCGGCCTGATCCTGGCGAAAGGTGGTAGCGAAGAGCTGTACAAAAAACTGAACTCTGCCGTTTTCCCTGGTGGTCAGGGCGGTCCGTTGATGCACGTAATCGCCGGTAAAGCGGTTGCTCTGAAAGAAGCGATGGAGCCTGAGTTCAAAACTTACCAGCAGCAGGTCGCGAAAAACGCTAAAGCGATGGTAGAAGTGTTCCTGGAGCGCGGCTACAAAGTGGTTTCCGGCGGTACTGATAACCACCTGTTCCTGGTTGATCTGGTTGATAAAAACCTGACCGGTAAAGAAGCTGACGCCGCTCTGGGTCGTGCTAACATCACCGTGAACAAAAACAGCGTACCGAACGATCCGAAGAGCCCGTTTGTCACTTCCGGTATTCGCGTGGGTACTCCGGCGATTACGCGTCGCGGCTTCAAAGAAGCAGAAGCGAAAGAACTGGCTGGCTGGATGTGTGACGTGCTGGACAGCATCAATGATGAAGCCGTTATCGAGCGTATCAAAGGTAAAGTTCTCGACATCTGCGCACGTTACCCGGTTTACGCATAAGCGAAACGGTTAATCTGTTGAAAAAAGGCTTCCTCCGGGAAGCCTTTTTACGTTATCACACCATCAAATCTGTCGTAACTGCGCCTCAACATACAAATAGCCAATCCCCAGCACCTGTTGTGCGCGGCTTAATTGCCCGAAGCCAATCTGTGTCGCTTTTACGCTCGGCCCTTCGTCGCGGTCGAACGGGTTAAATCCCGTCTGGCGAATTATGGTATTAAGCCAGTTCTCGCCAAAGGCGCAACTGCGACCATACAACCAAATCTGATTAATATTGAGGATGTTGAGGAAGTTATACAGACTTAATCCTATAGCGTTGGCAGAGCGGTCAACCCAACTGGTGACCCACGGTTCTCCGCTCTGCCAGGCAGCGATTAATTGCGCGGTAGTCAGTTTTTCGGGATCAAGCTGAGTATTAACCGGTTGTGATTTTAGCCATACCCGCGCCTGCTTTTTAAATGCGCTTAACGAGGCGACGGTTTCCAGACAGCCATAACGCCCGCAGTCGCAGGCGACGCCATCCGGGTTAACGATGGTGTGACCAATCTGTCCGCTGCCATACAGACTGCCGCGATAAATTTGCTCGTTAATCACGAACGACGAGCCAATGCCGTAATCAACGTTGATTACGCAGAAATCCCGTCCCTGCGAATTATTTTGCCATTTCTCCGCCAGCGCCAGCATCACGCAGTCATTATCGACCATCACCCGAATGCCGAGCTTCTCTTCCAGCAGATACTTTACCTCAACAGGCGTTGTCCACGGCGCTTGCGGCATGGTTTGCGACACACCGGTCACTGGATCAACCTGACCGTGGATTGCCAGCGCCAGATTGATGGTACGACCCGGCCACAATTTACGGTGGCGATGCCAGCATTTTTCGATTTCGGACAGCAGCGCCTGCGGCGTCGGTGCATCAATCTGTAAATATTCAAATACACCTTTCGGACTTAAACAGGCATTAGCGACCTGGCACTCAATGCTGGTGGGCGTAACGTTCAGGCACAGCGTCCAGTCGCCATCCGGTGCAATCAGCCATGTGCCGCTACTATGCCCGCGCGTCTGGCTTTCATCGTCGATATTCACCACCCGCTTTTCGTTTTCCAGCTCCTGCAAAATGTTACTGACCGCCGGAATCGAAATTTGCGCCAGCCGGGCGAGCGTCGATTTATTGGCGCGTTTTTGCCGGTACAGCAGTTCCAGAATCACGCATTTGTTATGGTGGCGGATCTGTTGATTGTTAATGCAGGCTCTCATCTTCACTAAACCTTGTTTAGTTAATTGCGTGATTATTCCGCGAAAACATTGCCAGATTGTTCAATACACTGCCACAAATCTTTTAATTCAGTATGTCTTGTTAATATTGAGGGCACCATGACTCCAGTAAAAGTGTGGCAAGAGCGCGTTGAGATCCCGACCTATGAAACCGGGCCGCAGGATATACATCCCATGTTCCTGGAAAATCGCGTTTATCAGGGATCGTCCGGCGCGGTTTATCCCTACGGCGTGACCGATACGTTGAATGAGCAGAAAACCCTGAAATCCTGGCAGGCAGTGTGGCTGGAAAACGACTACATCAAAGTGATGATCCTGCCGGAACTGGGCGGTCGTGTGCATCGCGCGTGGGATAAAGTGAAACAGCGCGATTTTGTCTATCACAATGAAGTCATTAAACCTGCGCTGGTGGGGCTGCTGGGGCCGTGGATTTCCGGCGGGATTGAGTTTAACTGGCCGCAACATCATCGCCCGACGACCTTTATGCCCGTTGATTTCACCCTCGAAGCCCATGAAGACGGCGCACAGACCGTGTGGGTTGGCGAAACGGAGCCGATGCATGGTTTACAGGTGATGACCGGTTTTACGCTGCGCCCTGACCGTGCGGCGCTGGAAATCGCCAGCCGCGTCTATAACGGCAACGCCACGCCGCGTCATTTCTTGTGGTGGGCCAACCCGGCAGTGAAAGGGGGGGAAGGGCATCAGAGCGTTTTCCCGCCCGATGTGACAGCGGTGTTTGATCACGGCAAACGCGCAGTTTCCGCTTTCCCCATCGCCACTGGCACCTACTACAAAGTGGACTACTCCGCCGGCGTGGACATTTCGCGTTATAAAAACGTGCCTGTTCCTACCTCATATATGGCTGAAAAATCGCAGTACGATTTTGTTGGCGCGTGGTGTCACGATGAAGATGGCGGTTTATTACACATTGCCAACCACCACATTGCGCCGGGTAAAAAACAGTGGAGCTGGGGACACAGTGAATTTGGTCAGGCGTGGGATAAGAGTCTGACCGACAATAACGGCCCGTATATCGAGCTGATGACCGGCATTTTTGCCGATAACCAGCCCGATTTTACCTGGCTTGATGCTTACGAAGAGAAGCGTTTTGAGCAGTATTTCCTGCCTTACCATTCTTTAGGCATGGTGCAAAACGCCTCCCGCGATGCGGTAATTAAATTACAGCGTAGCGAGCGGGGGATTGAGTGGGGGCTGTATGCCATCTCCCCGTTGAACGGATACCGACTGGCGATCCGTGAAATAGGCAAGCGCGAAGCGTTACTTGATGATGCCGTTGCCCTGACGCCAGCGACCGCCATCCAGGGGGTGTTGCACGGTATTGATCCGGACAGAATGACCATCGAGCTTTCCGATGCGGATGGCAATATTGTACTGAGTTATCAGGAACATCAGCCACAAGAGTTACCGCTGCCGGACGTCGCCAAAGCACCACTGGCAGCACAAGACATTACCAGTACAGATGAAGCCTGGTTTATCGGTCAGCATCTGGAACAATATCATCACGCCAGCCGTTCACCGTTCGATTACTATCTGCGCGGCGTGGCGCTGGACCCGCTGGATTATCGCTGTAACCTGGCGCTGGCGATGCTGGAATATAACCGTGCCGATTTCCTGCAAGCGGTGGCGTATGCCACTCAGGCGCTGAAACGCGCACATGCGCTGAACAAAAACCCGCAGTGTGGGCAAGCCAGTTTGATCCGCGCCAGTGCGTATGAGCGTCAGGCACAATATCAACAAGCCGAAGAGGATTTCTGGCGAGCGGTCTGGAGCGGCAACAGTAAAGCGGGGGGCTATTACGGTCTGGCACGGCTGGCGGCGCGTAATGGCAACTTCGATGCAGGGCTGGATTTTTGCCAACAAAGTCTGCGCGTCTGCCCAACCAATCAGCAAGTGCTGTGCCTGCATAACCTGCTGCTGGTATTAAGCGGTCGTCAGGACAATGCGCGTTTACAGCGTGAGAAACTGCTGCGCGATTACCCGCTGAACGCCACCTTGTGGTGGCTGAACTGGTTCGATGGTCGTACCGAGTCTGCCCTCACGCAGTGGCGTGGTCTGTGTCAGGGGCGTGACGTTAACGCCCTGATGACCGCCGGGCAACTGATTAACTGGGGAATGCCCGCTCTGGCGGCAGAGATGCTGAACGCTCTGGACTGCCAGCGAACGCTGCCGCTTTATCTGCAAGCCAGTTTGTTGCCGAAAGCTGAGCGCGGCGAATTGATTGCGAAAGCCATTGACGTGTTCCCGAAGTTTGTTCGTTTCCCTAATACGCTGGAAGAAGTCGCGGCGCTGGAGAGTATTGAAGAGTGCTGGTTCGCCCGTCATTTACTGGCCTGTTTCCACTACAACAAGTGCAGTTATGGCAAAGCGATAGCGTTATGGCAACGTTGCGTAGAGATGTCGCCGGAGTTTGCCGACGGCTGGCGCGGGTTGGCGATCCATGCGTGGAATAAGCAGCATGATTATGAACAGGCCGCCCGTTATCTTGATAATGCTTATCAACTTGCGCCGCAGGATGCACGTCTGCTTTTCGAACGGGATTTGCTGGATAAGTTAATCGGAGCCGCACCGGAGAAACGGCTGGCGCGTCTGGAAAATAATCTGGCAATTGCCCTGAAACGCGACGACATGACCGCAGAACTGCTCAATTTGTGGCATCTCACCGGTCAGGCAAACAAAGCGGCGGACATTCTCGCCACGCGCAAATTCCACCCGTGGGAAGGCGGGGAAGGGAAGGTGACCAGTCAGTTTATCCTCAACCAGTTGTTACGCGCCTGGCAACATCTTGATGCCAGAGAGCCGCAGCAGGCCAGCGAACTGCTTCATGCCGCGCTGCATTATCCGGAGAATTTGAGCGAAGGCCGACTACCGGGGCAGACTGATAACGACATCTGGTTCTGGCAGGCAGTATGCGCCAAAGCACAGGGTGATGAAGTTGAGGCGACGTGTTGTTTACGCCTGGCGGCGACCGGCGATCGCACCATCAATATCCACAGTTATTACAACGATCAGCCAGTTGATTATCTCTTCTGGCAAGGGATGGCGCTGCGACTGCTGGGTGAAAAGCAAACTGCACAGCAACTGTTTACTGAAATGAAACAGTGGGCGCAAGAGATGGCGAAAACCAGTATCGAAGCGGATTTCTTCGCTGTTTCACAACCTGATTTATTGTCGCTGTATGGCGATTTACAACAGCAGCATAAAGAAAAATGCCTGATGGTGGCGATGCTGGCGGCAGCGGGATTAGGGGAGATTGCGCAATATGAATCTGTTCGCGCTGAATTGACGGCGATTAATCCGGCCTGGCCGAAAGCAGCATTATTCACTACCGTGATGCCTTTTATTTTTAACTACGTTCACTAAACCCTATTAACTGTAATCTTTGAGCGGCACGCGCTGCCGCTCATCACTAAATAATTAAAATAAGCTGTTGTAAATAAAAACCCTACAGGAGGCTCTATGCCTAAAAAAATGAGAACAACCCGTAATATAATTTTAATGGCTACGCTATTAGGTAGCGCCCTATTTGCCAGGGCTGCGGAAAAAGAAATGACCATTGGCACAATATATCTTGATACTCAGGGATATTATGCCGGTGTGCGTCAGGGTGTTCAGGATGCAGCAAAAGATTCTTCAGTACAGGTTCAGTTAATAGAAACTAACGCCCAGGGCGATATTTCGAAAGAAAGTACATTTGTTGATACGCTTGTGGCGCGTAATGTCGATGCCATTATTTTGTCTGCTGTTTCTGAAAATGGCAGCAGTCGCACCGTTCGTCGCGCCAGTGAGGCGGGTATCCCGGTGATTTGCTACAACACCTGTATTAATCAAAAAGGTGTCGATAAATATGTCTCGGCGTATCTGGTCGGTGATCCGCTGGAATTTGGTAAAAAACTGGGTAACGCTGCCGCCGATTATTTTATTGCCAATAAAATTGACCAGCCAAAAATTGCCGTCATCAATTGCGAAGCCTTTGAAGTTTGTGTGCAACGTCGTAAAGGATTTGAAGAAGTATTAAAAGCCCGGGTTCCCGGCGCACAAATTGTCGCTAATCAGGAAGGGACTGTTTTAGATAAAGCGATTTCCGTTGGTGAAAAACTGATTATCTCCACGCCGGATCTCAACGCCATTATGGGGGAATCGGGCGGTGCGACACTCGGTGCGGTAAAAGCGGTACGTAATCAAAATCAGACCGGAAAAATTGCTGTTTTCGGTTCGGATATGACCACTGAAATTGCTCAGGAACTGGAAAACAACCAGGTGCTGAAAGCGGTGGTGGATATTTCCGGTAAGAAAATGGGCAATGCTGTTTTCGCGCAAACATTGAAAGTTATCAATAAACAAGCCGACGGTGAAAAAGTGATTCAGGTGCCTATCGACCTCTATACCAAAACGGAAGACGGTAAACAGTGGCTGGCAACGCACGTTGATGGTCTGCCCTAATAGCTGATTCGCAGAGGTTCCTATGTTCACGGCAACAGAGGCAGTTCCGGTAGCAAAAATGGTGGCAGGAAATAAGCGTTATCCCGGCGTCGTTGCGTTGGATAACGTTAACTTCACGCTCAATAAAGGCGAAGTTCGCGCGTTGTTAGGTAAAAACGGCGCGGGCAAATCGACCCTCATTCGAATGCTTACCGGCAGCGAACGTCCGGACAGCGGTGATATCTGGATTGGCGAGACGCGACTGGCAGGTGACGAAGCTACGCTGACTCGCCGTGCCGCTGAACTGGGGGTACGTGCGGTTTATCAGGAATTAAGTCTGGTGGAAGGGCTGACGGTGGCGGAAAACCTCTGTCTCGGTCAGTGGCCCCGCCGCAACGGCATGATTGATTATCCGCAAATGGCGCAGGATGCCCAACGTTGCTTACAGGCGCTGGGTGTTGATGTTAGCCCTGAACAACTTGTTTCAACGCTAAGCCCGGCGCAAAAGCAACTGGTGGAAATTGCGCGGGTGATGAAGGGCGAGCCGCGCGTGGTCATTCTTGATGAACCTACCAGTTCACTTGCCAGTGCGGAAGTTGAACTGGTGATCAGCGCCGTGAAAAAGATGTCGGCACTGGGCGTGGCGGTGATTTATGTCAGCCACCGGATGGAAGAAATTCGCCGCATCGCTTCCTGTGCCACAGTCATGCGCGATGGTCAGGTGGCGGGCGATGTAATGCTCGAAAATACCTCCACGCGTCATATTGTGTCGCTGATGCTCGGGCGCGATCACGTTGATATTGCGCCGGTTGTCGCTCAGGACATTGCAGAGCAGGCCGTGCTGGAAGTTCGCGCGTTACGCCACAGACCCAAACTTACGGAGATCAGTTTTTCCCTGCGTCGTGGCGAAGTGCTTGGCATTGCTGGCCTGCTGGGGGCTGGGCGCAGTGAGTTGCTGAAAGCGATTGTTGGGCTGGAAGCGTATGAGCAGGGCGAAATTGTTATCAACGGCGAGAAAATCACGCGCCCCGATTACGGTGACATGCTGAAACGCGGCATTGGCTATACCCCAGAAAATCGCAAAGAAGCGGGGATCATTCCCTGGCTGGGCGTTGATGAAAATACGGTGCTGACCAATCGGCAAAAAATCAGCGCGAACGGCGTGCTGCAATGGTCCACCATCCGTCGCCTGACCGAAGAGGTGATGCAGCGGATGACGGTCAAGGCTGCCAGTAGCGAAACGCCTATTGGCACGCTTTCTGGCGGCAATCAGCAAAAAGTGGTGATTGGTCGTTGGGTCTATGCCGCCAGCCAGATTTTATTGCTCGACGAGCCAACGCGCGGCGTCGATATCGAAGCCAAACAGCAGATCTACCGGATTGTCCGCGAGCTGGCCGCCGAAGGGAAAAGCGTGGTGTTTATCTCCAGTGAAGTGGAGGAATTGCCGCTGGTGTGCGACCGCATCTTGTTATTACAGCACGGTACGTTCTCGCAGGAGTTTCACTCGCCGGTCAATGTGGATGAGCTGATGTCCGCCATTCTGTCTGTGCACTGATGAATTTTACCGAGGAACCTGAAGATGTCTGCTTCGTCATTACCATTGCCGCAGGGCAAGAGCGTCTCGCTCAAACAATTTGTCAGTCGCCATATTAATGAGATCGGTTTGCTGGTGGTGATTGCCATTCTTTATCTGGTCTTCTCCCTGAACGCGCCTGGCTTTATCTCATTGAATAACCAAATGAACGTGCTGCGTGATGCCGCCACCATCGGGATCGCCGCCTGGGCGATGACGCTGATTATTATCTCCGGTGAAATTGATGTCAGCGTTGGGCCAATGGTGGCCTTTGTCTCGGTGTGCCTGGCATTTTTGCTGCAATTTGACGTTCCGCTGGCGGTGGCGTGTCTGCTGGTGTTGCTGTTAGGCGCGCTGATGGGAACGCTGGCCGGGGTGCTACGCGGCGTGTTTAACGTGCCAAGTTTCGTTGCCACGCTGGGGCTGTGGAGCGCCCTGCGCGGAATGGGCTTGTTTATGACGAACGCCCTGCCCGTGCCAATTGACGAAAACGAGGTGCTGGACTGGCTGGGCGGGCAATTTCTCGGCGTGCCGGTATCCGCGCTGATCATGATGGTGTTGTTTGCGCTGTTTGTGTTCATCAGCCGTAAAACCGCTTTCGGACGCTCGGTGTTTGCTGTTGGCGGTAATGCCACAGCGGCACAGTTGTGCGGCATTAACGTTCGTCGGGTGCGCATTCTTATCTTTACTCTTTCGGGAGTATTGGCGGCAGTCACCGGGATTTTGTTGGCAGCCCGCCTCGGTTCCGGTAACGCAGGCGCCGCAAACGGTCTGGAGTTTGATGTCATTGCTGCGGTCGTGGTCGGCGGTACGGCACTTTCCGGCGGTCGTGGCTCGCTGTTCGGTACGCTGCTTGGCGTACTGGTGATTACGCTAATCGGTAACGGTCTGGTGCTGCTCGGGATTAACTCCTTTTTCCAGCAGGTGGTGCGCGGCGTCATCATCGTGGTGGCGGTGCTGGCGAATATCTTGCTGACCCAGCGAAGCACTAAAGCGAAACGCTAAACCTTAACGCCCCTGGCGCGGGTGCGGCAGGGATGAAAATTAATCGTATTGTTAATGAGGGATTTATGAAAACGATGCTGGCAGCTTATTTACCAGGAAATTCCACCGTCGATCTGCGGGAAGTTGCGGTGCCAACGCCGGGGATTAACCAGGTACTGCTCAAAATGAAATCCTCCGGAATTTGCGGGAGCGATGTCCACTATATCTATCATCAACACCGCGCCACGGCGGCGGCGCCCGATAAACCGTTATACCAGGGATTTATCAACGGTCATGAACCGTGCGGGCAGATTGTAGCGATGGGGCAGGGTTGCCGCCATTTTAAAGAGGGCGACCGTGTGCTGGTGTATCACATTTCTGGCTGTGGTTTTTGCCAGAACTGCCGTCGCGGTTTTCCTATTTCTTGTACTGGCGAAGGAAAAGCCGCTTACGGCTGGCAGCGTGATGGTGGTCATGCCGAATATCTGTTGGCGGAAGAAAAAGACCTGATTCTCCTGCCGGACGCGTTGAGCTACGAAGATGGTGCGTTTATCAGTTGCGGCGTTGGCACGGCGTATGAAGGGATCTTGCGCGGCGAAGTCTCTGGCAGCGATAACGTGCTGGTGGTCGGTTTGGGGCCTGTCGGCATGATGGCGATGATGCTGGCGAAAGGTCGCGGTGCAAAACGGATCATCGGCGTTGATATGCTGCCGGAACGTCTGGCGATGGCGAAACAGTTAGGCGTGATGGATCATGGTTATTTAGCAACCACCGAAGGTCTGCCGCAGATTATTGCTGAACTCACCCACGGCGGCGCAGATGTTGCGCTCGATTGTTCCGGTAATGCCGCAGGTCGTTTGCTGGCATTGCAATCCACTGCCGACTGGGGACGCGTGGTCTACATCGGAGAAACCGGAAAAGTGGAGTTCGAGGTTAGCGCCGACCTGATGCATCATCAACGGCGGATTATTGGCTCCTGGGTAACCAGTTTATTCCATATGGAAAAATGCGCCCACGATCTGACCGACTGGAAACTGTGGCCGCGTAACGCCATTACCCACCGCTTCTCGCTGGAACAGGCTGGTGATGCCTATGCGCTGATGGCAAGCGGCAAATGCGGCAAAGTCGTGATTAACTTCCCGGATTAAGGAGTTAGCGAATGGCCATCTATACCTTATCTCACGGGGCGCTAAAGCTGGACGTTTCTGACCAGGGTGGTGTCATTGAAGGTTTCTGGCGCGATACGACGTCACTGCTACGTCCCGGTAAAAAAAACGGTGTGGCAACTGATGCCTCCTGTTTTCCGCTGGTGCCGTTTGCAAACCGGGTGAGCGGCAACCGTTTTGTCTGGCAGGGGCGTGAGCATCAACTGCAACCGAATGTTGAGTGGGATGCGCACTATCTGCACGGCGATGGTTGGCTGGGTCAGTGGCAATGCGCATCGCGCAGCGATGATAGCTTGTGTCTGGTGTATGAACATCGCAGTGGTATTTATCACTATCGGGCAAGTCAGGCGTTTCATTTGACGGCAGATGCATTGACGGTCACGCTCTCTGTCACCAATCAAGGGGCAGAATCTTTGCCGTTTGGTACGGGCTGGCATCCTTATTTTCCGTTGTCGCCGCAAACGCGGATTCAGGCACAGGCGAGCGGTTATTGGCTGGAGCGGGAGCAGTGGCTGGCGGGCGAGTTTTGTGCGCAGTTACCGCAGGAACTGGATTTCAACCAGCTCGCGCCGCTGCCGCGCCAGTGGGTGAACAATGGTTTTGCCGGCTGGAATGGTCAGGCACGCATTGAGCAGCCGCAGGAGGGTTACGCCATCATCATGGAAACGACGCCACCCGCGCCATGCTATTTCATCTTTGTTTCCGACCCGGCGTTTGATAAAGGTTATGCGTTTGATTTCTTCTGTCTGGAACCAATGAGTCATGCGCCAGATGACCATCATCGCCAGGAAGGTGGTGACCTCATTGCGCTTGCACCGGGGGAATCGACAACCTCAGCGATGTCGTTGCGGGTGGCGTTGCTGTAATTTATAAAATGCCGGATAAGGCGTTCACGCCGCATCCGGCATCTTTTCTAACGTCGATCGAGAGAAATCGCCCCCGGCCCGGTAATTGCCAGCAGCAGGAATGCGCCAGCGATACTGATATTCTTCCAGAAATTAATCATATTTGGTCCGACCGCATCGCCGGTCATATCCCAGTAATGGTGACCAATCACCGCCGTGCCCAGCGTGTAGAAAATAAACAGTACCGCCAACGGACGGGTGAAAAAGCCAAGCACGATTAATATCGCGGCAGGCACTTCCATAACTACCGCAATAATCGCTGCCAGCATCGGCATCGGTGCGCCCAGCGAGGCCATATATTGTACCGTACCGTCAAAGCCCATCATTTTGGGAAAACCAAAAATAATGAAAATTAAGATGACGGCGATACGGGCAATTAATAACAAAACGGGGCGGGCGGCGCCAAAATCAAAATAACGTAGTGTGTTCATAACCAATCCCTTTGCAAGGTAATGTGATTTAAACGTAATACACACACTCGCACCTCGCCACGCCTCAGCAGATGAGAAATTTGGTAATTATCCAGGTCAGCATCCAGCGCATTTTCTGTAGGTGATATTTTGTTAGCGGTATTAACGATAATTTTTTCCAGAATGGTGTACTGGAAGTGGCCCTGATTTTCTTATTTTTCAACTTGCAACAACATTCGATTAACCTCAGACTTACGCCTCCTGACGGGAGGGACTCATGGTTTTGCAATCCACGCGCTGGCTGGCGCTCGGTTATTTCACATACTTTTTTAGCTACGGTATTTTTCTACCTTTCTGGAGCGTCTGGCTTAAGGGGATTGGCTTAACGCCAGAAACTATCGGCCTGTTGTTGGGGGCAGGGCTGGTTGCCCGTTTTCTCGGTAGTTTGCTCATCGCGCCCCGCGTCAGCGATCCTTCTCGCCTGATTTCTGCACTTCGTGTACTGGCGTTGTTGACACTGCTGTTCGCCGTCGCCTTCTGGGCTGGCGCACATGTGGCGTGGCTGATGCTTGTGATGGTCGGTTTTAACCTCTTTTTCTCACCGCTGGTGCCGTTAACTGACGCGCTGGCGAATACCTGGCAAAAGCAGTTTCCGCTTGATTACGGCAAAGTGCGACTTTGGGGCTCAGTGGCGTTTGTCATTGGTTCGGCGCTGACGGGCAAACTGGTCAGCGTGTTTGATTATCGGGTGATTCTCGCGATGTTGACGCTGGGCGTGGCATCCATGCTACTTGGTTTTCTGATTCGCCCGACCATTCAACCGGAAGGGGAGAGCCGCCAGCAGGAGAGCACGGGGGGGCCGGCCTGGCTGGCGCTGGTTCGCCAGAACTGGCGCTTTCTGGCCTGCGTTTGTCTATTGCAGGGGGCGCACGCAGCATATTACGGTTTTAGCGCCATATACTGGCAAGCGGCGGGTTACTCGGCTTCGGCGGTGGGCTATTTATGGTCGCTTGGTGTGGTGGCGGAAGTCATTATCTTTGCGCTGAGTAACAAACTTTTCCGTCGCTGTAGCGCCCGCGATATGTTGTTGATTTCGGCGATTTGCGGGGTAGTACGTTGGGGCATTATGGGGGCAAGCACTGAGCTACCGTGGCTGATAGTGGTGCAAATTCTGCATTGCGGCACCTTTACCGTGTGCCACCTGGCCGCCATGCGCTACATTGCCGCTCGTCAGGGAAGCGAGGTTATCCGTTTACAGGCGGTTTATTCTGCCGTCGCGATGGGCGGCAGTATCGCTATCATGACCGTTTTCGCCGGTTTCCTGTATCAATATCTCGGACATGGCGTGTTTTGGGTGATGGCGCTGGTGGCGCTTCCGGCAATTTTTTTGCGCCCGAAAGTAGTTCCCTCATGCTGATTATTCCAGCATTTTACGGATCTGCTCCTGTTGGTGTGCGGTCAGGATCTGATTCGTATGAATCAGCGGCGGCGAAAAGAGCGGCAAAGGGATGGTATAAGGGGTAATAATCAGCACCGTATTTTTCGGGGCGCCATTTCGTAAAAATGTCTTCACCGATATATGCTTAATATTGAGTGGCAATAGTGTAAGTTCGCGCAATTGCTGCTCAATATTCGCTTCTCTTTCACTGTCATTGCCCGTCAACAAAATAATCTTTTTTTCGTTAATTTCATTTGCTTGCATCAGCCATGCGCCGAAAATCACCGCTACCAGGCCACTTTCCTCATCGGAAAAACGGACATTGTATTCATTTTCAAACCCGGTTAGCGCCGCGCGAGTTGTACGAACCAGGCGTGGGTAAAGTCGGCTGAACTCTTCTGGCAAGGTGTTATCAATACCGATGGCAAACAAACTACGACGTAATGCCTGAGCGAGATGAGTATAAAGCTGATCGCATAACCCCTGTTCATCATAGAAACGAACATTTCCCTGCTCACGAAAACGTTGTACCAAACGAACAATGGCCAGACGTAATTGCCGATCGCGCTGATGAGCATCCTGCAGCGGGTTGGGAACTTGCAACATGGAAAAGAGCAACGCCATAAACAACGGTTCATCTGGTGGAACAGGCTGGCGTGCCCGGCGTTGCCAGTGGCGACCAATTTCCTGTGCTACCTGAAACTCAAGACAGGACTCAGCCCATCGACGTTGCAGCGGGTTAAAATGTGGCGAGATCCCGGCGTGATGTTGTAGCAGGCAATATTGCAGATACAGGCACAGAAAATGAACATCACGTGCTTCAAAGCATTTTTGCAACCGTCGTGCACAGAGATTAACTAAAGCTTGCAGGTTGGTATCGTCGTAAAAGTTACGAGCAATCCCACGGCGCTTCAGCTCTTCCTTTAAGGCCGGAGTGAAACGGTTAGTGATGAATGATGGACATAAACGGAAACCGCGTCGTAGCCAGTGAAATAAACATAAACGTTGGTTAAGTACTGTACCTTCGACCCGGTAGCTACCGTCATAGCCAGTGGTGAGCGTGAGCTGGTGATAGCGGAGGATTTCCCGTCCTGTTTCGCTGATATCGCGAACCGCAATATTATCATCCACACCATTAAGCTCGCTGAGAGTGGCCGTGGTGGCGGTCAACCACGGCTGAAATAGTGTCAGCAAGATCTGGCAGCGGCGCTGGGGAGCAGAAAGGACAGATGGTGGAGCAAGTGTAGGCATCATCTGTAGATCTCCCATAAGCATAATTGATAAGAATAGCTAAAGTTTGCTTAGGGAAATGGTGAATGGAATGCTAATTATCAGAAATGCTGGCAGACATCACAGAATTTTTATCGATTTAAACCGATATGATCAGTTTAATACCATGTGTTAATGTGATTTATTGCTGTTTTATTCTTAGTTGGAATTCCCGGGATTCAATGCACTGAGAATAAAATCCACCATCTGCTCGCGGTAAACATCACCATGACGTTCCGAAAAGGCATCAATGTGTTCGCCGTCAGGGATTAGAATCAGGCGTTTTGGCTCTTTCGCCAGGCCATACAATTTTTCACTGTGCTGCCACGGGATAACATGATCGGCTTTACCGTGAATCAGTAAAAGCGGGATCGGGCTGACGCTGGCGATGTAATTTTCGCCGCTATAACTCTCATCAAGTAAATAGCCACTGCCAGGGATCATTTGGTTGGCGATGGTCGAATAAGAGGTAAACGTGGAGTCGAGGATCACCGCACGTATGCCCTCACGTTCTCCCTGACCAATAACATCAAGAATATTTGCCCCGCCAATACTCTGCCCGAACAGCACCAGCCGTTGTGGGTTTACATCACTGCGATGGCGCACCACGCTGATGGCGCTTAGCGTATCGTCCAGTAATCCAGCCTGGGACGGCGTGCCTTTTGATTTACCAAACCCGCGATAGTCAAACATAAAAACATTGAAATTGCGCTCGGGTAACCAACTGACCAGCGGCCAGTGGGCGGACATGTTTCCGGCATTGCCGTGAGCATGAATGATGGTTGCGATGGCGTTGTCAGCGGAACCCGTCGAAGAGGGGATAAACCAGCCTTGCAGACGAGTACCGTCCTTAGCCGTAAATTCGACGGATTCTGCAGACCAGGGTTCAGGGCCGTAAATTTTGTCGTCAGGATAATAGAAGAAGTTGATGGCTACGCGTGGTACTAAATAAATACAGAAGGCAACAACAAAGAGGGTAAACAGAATTTTGAGAACGCGTTTGTTCACGGGCAGTGCCATAACCTTTCCTTGCGACTTCTTTATAATCCATTAATCGGCGAAAGATGGTGGGAGAGTGGCGAAAGAAAGTAAAGTGGTGAGGAAGTATTTCGGAATAGCGCCTGAAAGGCGAGGGCGGGTGAGTGATACCACCCGCCAGAGTCATTAACGCTTCAGAGCGTCGCTTAACTCGTCACGCATATTTGACAGCATGGCTTTTACTACGCGCGGGTTACCTGCAACGATGTTACCGGTCAGCATGTAGTTATGACCACCGGTGAAATCGCTAACGATCCCGCCTGCTTCACGAACCAGCAGTTCGCCTGCGGCGAAGTCCCACGGGCGCAGACCAATTTCGAAGAAACCGTCAACGCGACCAGCGGCTACGTAAGCCAGATCCAGCGCCGCAGAACCGGTACGACGGAAGTCAGCGCATTCGCTAAACAGTTTGCCAACGATATTGATGTAGGTGGTTGCGTACTGTTTCGCTTTGAAAGGGAAGCCGGTTGCCAGAATAGTACCGTCGAGATCGCGAGCGGTGCTGCCGCGCAGACGATAGCCGTTTAACTGTGCGCCCTGACCGCGAGTCGCGGTGAACAGTTCGTTACGCATAGGATCATAAACCACAGCAACTTCGGTGCGGCCTTTGATACGAACAGCGATAGATACCGCGAAGTGCGGCAGACGTTTGATAAAGTTGGTGGTGCCATCCAGTGGATCGATAACCCATTGAACATCCTGATCAGTACCCTCAAGTTCACCGCTTTCTTCGGTGATGATGGTGTGCTGTGGGTAAGATTTACGAATCGTGTCGATAATCACCGCTTCGGCAGCTTTATCTACGTTGGTCACGAAATCGTTACTGCCTTTCTGGCTCGCTTCTACAGCGTCCGGGGTTTCATAGTTTTTGGCAATTAAATTACCCGCCTTGCGCGCTGCGCGCACGGCGATGTTCAGCATCGGATGCATCGGTCTCTCTCACTGGATGTTAAAGAACGGGAAAACGGCGCAGAGTATAGCAGCGAGATCGGCATCTGTCTTCGTTTTATGATAAGATGCGCAAATAATCTTTAGACGAAGAAAGACAATGCTGCAAAATATTCGAATTGTGCTGGTGGAGACGTCACACACCGGCAATATGGGTTCCGTTGCCCGTGCCATGAAAACAATGGGATTAACCAATCTGTGGTTGGTTAATCCACTGGTGAAACCTGACTCTCAGGCCATCGCGCTGGCAGCGGGTGCCAGTGATGTGATTGGTAATGCTCACATCGTCGATACGCTCGACGAAGCGTTAGCCGGTTGTAGCCTGGTGGTTGGCACCAGCGCACGTTCCCGCACGCTGCCGTGGCCGATGCTCGACCCGCGCGAATGTGGTCTGAAAAGCGTCGCTGAAGCGGCAAATACGCCGGTGGCGCTGGTTTTTGGTCGCGAGCGTGTCGGTTTGACCAATGAAGAGTTGCAGAAATGCCATTATCATGTCGCCATTGCCGCGAACCCGGAATACAGTTCGCTGAACCTGGCGATGGCGGTTCAGGTTATCGCCTATGAAGTGCGTATGGCCTGGCTGGCGACTCAGGAAAACGGTGAGCAAGTTGAGCATGAAGAGACGCCGTATCCGCTGGTCGATGATCTGGAGCGTTTTTATGGTCATCTGGAACAAACGCTGTTGGCAACTGGTTTTATCCGTGAAAACCATCCGGGACAGGTGATGAATAAGCTGCGCCGTCTGTTTACCCGTGCGCGCCCGGAGAGTCAGGAGTTGAATATCCTGCGCGGGATTCTGGCTTCTATTGAGCAGCAGAATAAAGGTAACAAGGCCGAATAACAGCCGTCGCCTGATGCGACGTTTAACGCGTCTTATCAGTCCTGGAAGTGTACAGAACCGTAGGTCGGATAAGGCGTTCACGCCGCATCCGACAATGGGTACAAATACCGCAATAGTAAAATGGCACTGAAGGTTAAATACCTGACTAAATCAGTCAAGTAAATAGTTGACCAAATTACTCGGGAATGTCAGACTTGACCCTGCTATGCAATACCCCCACTTTTACAATAAAAAACCCCGGGCAGGGGCGAGTTTGAGGTGAAGTAAGACATGAGACTGACATCTAAAGGGCGCTATGCCGTGACCGCAATGCTGGACGTTGCGCTCAACTCCGAAGCAGGCCCGGTACCGTTGGCTGATATTTCCGAACGTCAGGGAATTTCCCTTTCTTATCTGGAACAACTGTTTTCCCGTCTGCGTAAAAATGGTCTGGTTTCCAGCGTACGTGGACCAGGCGGTGGTTATCTGTTAGGCAAAGATGCCAGCAGCATCGCCGTTGGCGAAGTGATTAGCGCCGTTGACGAATCTGTAGATGCTACCCGTTGTCAGGGTAAAGGCGGCTGCCAGGGCGGCGATAAATGCCTGACCCACGCGCTGTGGCGTGATTTGAGCGACCGTCTCACCGGTTTTCTCAACAACATTACTTTAGGCGAACTGGTTAATAACCAGGAAGTGCTGGATGTGTCTGGTCGTCAGCATACTCACGACGCGCCACGCAGCCGCACACAAGACGCGATCGACGTTAAGTTACGCGCTTAATTTAACCGTCCTGTTTCGTGTTGCATCTGCGTTGACTGCACATACTCACTCCGGTCACTTACTTATGTAAGCTCCCGGAGATTCGTAAGTTTGTCAACTTGCTGAAACCCGAAACAGTTAGGTTAAAGATAACAAGATATTAGAATCAGGCCGGGGCGTATCGCGCTCCGTAAACACGGTCGTACATCCAGCCGGTAGCCTGATTCCTTGCATTGAGTGATGTACGGAGTTTATAGAGCAATGAAATTACCGATTTATCTCGACTACTCCGCAACCACGCCGGTGGACCCGCGTGTTGCCGAGAAAATGATGCAGTTTATGACGATGGACGGAACCTTTGGTAACCCGGCCTCCCGTTCTCACCGTTTCGGCTGGCAGGCTGAAGAAGCCGTAGATATCGCCCGTAATCAGATTGCCGATCTGGTCGGCGCTGACCCGCGTGAAATCGTCTTTACCTCTGGTGCAACCGAATCTGACAACCTGGCGATCAAAGGTGCAGCCAACTTTTATCAGAAAAAAGGCAAGCACATCATCACCAGCAAAACCGAACATAAAGCGGTACTGGATACCTGCCGTCAGCTGGAGCGCGAAGGTTTCGAAGTCACCTACCTGGCACCGCAGCGTAACGGCATTATCGACCTGAAAGAACTCGAAGCGGCGATGCGTGACGACACTATTCTCGTTTCCATCATGCACGTAAATAACGAAATCGGCGTGGTGCAGGATATCGCGGCTATCGGCGAAATGTGCCGTGCTCGTGGCATTATCTATCACGTTGATGCAACCCAGAGCGTAGGTAAACTGCCTATCGATCTGAGCCAGTTGAAAGTTGACCTGATGTCTTTCTCCGGCCACAAAATCTACGGCCCGAAAGGTATCGGTGCGCTGTATGTGCGTCGTAAACCGCGCGTACGCATCGAAGCGCAAATGCACGGCGGTGGTCACGAGCGTGGTATGCGTTCCGGTACACTGCCTGTTCATCAGATCGTCGGTATGGGCGAAGCCTATCGCATCGCAAAAGAAGAGATGGCGACCGAGATGGAACGTCTGCGCGGTCTGCGTAACCGTCTGTGGAACGGCATCAAAGATATCGAAGAAGTTTACCTGAACGGTGACCTGGAACACGGCGCGCCGAACATTCTCAATGTCAGCTTTAACTACGTTGAAGGTGAGTCGCTGATTATGGCGCTGAAAGACCTCGCGGTTTCTTCAGGGTCCGCCTGTACGTCGGCAAGCCTCGAACCGTCCTACGTGCTGCGCGCGCTGGGGCTGAACGACGAGCTGGCACATAGCTCTATCCGTTTCTCTTTAGGTCGTTTTACTACTGAAGAAGAGATCGACTACACCATCGAGTTAGTTCGTAAATCCATCGGTCGTCTGCGTGACCTTTCTCCGCTGTGGGAAATGTACAAACAGGGCGTGGATCTGAACAGCATCGAATGGGCTCATCATTAATCGGTATCGGAATCAGGAGAATTTATAATGGCTTACAGCGAAAAAGTTATCGACCATTACGAGAATCCGCGTAACGTGGGTTCCTTTGACAACAACGACGAGAACGTGGGCAGCGGCATGGTGGGTGCACCGGCCTGTGGCGACGTGATGAAGTTGCAGATTAAAGTCAACGATGAAGGTATCATTGAGGACGCGCGTTTTAAAACTTATGGCTGCGGTTCCGCTATCGCTTCCAGCTCCCTGGTGACCGAATGGGTGAAAGGGAAGTCTCTCGACGAAGCACAGGCGATCAAAAACACCGATATTGCAGAAGAACTTGAACTGCCACCGGTGAAAATTCACTGTTCTATTCTGG
>NZ_AEJZ01000049.1:0-34402 GCF_000208525.1 Escherichia sp. TW14182 | reverse complement strand
CTGTGAAGATGAGGTCACCGGAATATTACGGAGAAATAGCTCTTTTCAGCATTAAATGAGGGGCAAATGGATTTTGCTGTCTATTACAACACATTCATCCAGCGTGCTCAGACTTCATGAGTGATTGATGTTACCGACAACGTCATTTGAAAAAATTATTGTTACAGCCAGATCACAGAGATAAACGACAAAATGGCACAAACAAACAACAATTTTACATTTTCGCGACCGCTTTGGCTGCTTTCTGGACCGTTTCAATGATATACTGCCAGTCGTTAATTCAAAAATAGTTGATAATTACAACAATCTATTGAGTTGAACGCTTTCCTTCGTAATTCGCAACTGGAACACGCACGCTATGAGTAAACCCATTGTGATGGAACGCGGTGTAAAATACCGCGATGCCGATAAGATGGCCCTTATCCCGGTTAAAAACGTGGCAACAGAGCGCGAAGCCCTGCTGCGCAAGCCGGAATGGATGAAAATCAAGCTTCCTGCAGACTCTACACGTATCCAGGGCATCAAAGCCGCAATGCGCAAAAATGGCCTGCATTCTGTCTGCGAGGAAGCCTCCTGCCCTAACCTGGCAGAATGCTTCAACCACGGTACAGCAACGTTTATGATCCTCGGCGCTATTTGTACCCGCCGTTGTCCGTTCTGTGACGTTGCCCACGGTCGCCCGGTAGCTCCGGATGCCAATGAGCCGGTGAAACTGGCGCAGACCATTGCCGATATGGCACTGCGTTATGTGGTTATCACCTCCGTTGACCGTGACGACCTGCGCGATGGCGGTGCCCAGCACTTTGCGGATTGCATTACTGCCATTCGAGAAAAAAGCCCGGAAATCAAAATTGAAACTCTGGTGCCGGATTTCCGTGGTCGTATGGATCGCGCGCTGGATATTCTGACCGCCACGCCGCCAGACGTGTTCAACCACAACCTGGAAAACGTGCCGCGTATTTACCGTCAGGTACGCCCGGGCGCGGATTACAACTGGTCGCTGAAACTTTTAGAACGCTTTAAAGAAGCGCATCCGGAAATCCCGACCAAATCGGGTTTAATGGTGGGTCTGGGCGAAACCAATGAAGAAATTATTGAAGTGATGCGAGATCTGCGTCGTCATGGTGTGACCATGTTAACGCTGGGGCAATATTTGCAGCCAAGCCGCCATCACCTGCCAGTTCAACGTTACGTTAGCCCGGATGAGTTCGACGAAATGAAAGCCGAGGCACTGGCGATGGGCTTTACCCATGCTGCATGTGGTCCGTTTGTCCGTTCTTCCTACCACGCTGATTTGCAGGCGAAAGGGATGGAAGTTAAGTAATCCCGTAATAATTACTTACATCTGTCTGATAAAAACCCGCTATCTGAAGCGGGTTTTTTTATCGAACAAGATATAGAGGGAGCGTCCTGCTCGCCACGTCACTCTTTATGAGAGAGCTTTTCAGCCTGAAGATCAACGTCTGCGCCTTTCTTCGCCGCAGCATCGTCATCATTCATCGCTTTCTTGAATCCTTTGATAGCCGCTCCAAGGTCTCCGCCCAGCGTACGTAACTTCTTAGTCCCAAACAGCAGAACGACCAGTGCCGCAACGACCAGCAGTTTGGTAATACTAATCTCACCCATAGATACCTTCTTGACATAAAACCGGCAACAGAACGCGCCTTAAAAACCAGAGAATATTAACGGTCATTCGACGCGCGCACACAATAGCAATCTGTAACAAGGTGAATCAAGCGCCGAATAAAAAAACATCATAATAATTGCGGTGGCGCAAACCGTCGGTTGTTTAAGACGGGGAGTTGTGCACGTACCTGACGCACGCGTTCAGGTGTCACTTCCGCCATGATTAAGGCCGGCATTTCTGCCGCCGCCGCAATGGTGACGCCAAAGGGATCGATAATCCGGCTTTGCCCGATATTTTTGTTCCCGCACTCCCCTGCCGCCACCATATAACAGGTGGTATCCAGAGCACGAGCAGCAAGCAACGTTGACCAGTGGTGCTCTTTGAGCGGTCCGCGAACCCAGGCTGCCGGAAGGACCAGGATTTCTGCTCCCTGTATAGCCTGTGCCAGCGCCAGCTCCGGAAAGCGTAAGTCATAGCAGGTCATAAGACCGACCTTCATGCCTTCGACCTCCAGTAACGGGGCTATTTCATTACCTGCATCAACATGACGCGACTCCTGAATGGAAAACGCATCATAAAGATGCAATTTGGCATAACGAGCGACAATTTTTCCTGCCTGAAGAGCCACCAGCATATTCCATGCTCGCCCCGGCGTAGAGGGAACATGAATCGTCAGAATCGTCGTCATCATGTTACGTTTACTTTCCCGCAATAAACGCCCGATAAATTGGCCTTCCAGCCGCTGCGCTGATTTAACAGATAGATCCGGATCATGATCGTCCCGCGCCAGCAAGGCTTCCGGCAGGACAAACAACGAGACGTCGTTTTCCGCCGCCTGCGCCATCAACGAGGCGCAAATTTCAGCGTTCTTTTCCCACACGGATGTAACAGCAAATTGTCCTGCGGCAACCAGCATTACCACCTCCTGCCAAAGTCGTAAAATTCGCCAACGATGATTATTCGGCGTTACACTTATCACTCATACAAATCAAATAGCAGGATTTTGCAGTGTTACAACTCCTTTTAGCAGTTTTTATTGGCGGTGGTACGGGAAGCGTGGCGAGATGGCTGTTAAGTATGCGATTTAACCCGCTGCATCAGGCGATTCCTTTGGGAACATTGGCAGCAAACCTGATCGGCGCATTCATCATAGGTATGGGATTTGCCTGGTTCAGTCGGATGACAAACATTGATCCAGTGTGGAAAGTATTAATCACCACCGGATTTTGTGGCGGGTTGACAACCTTCTCAACATTTTCAGCCGAAGTGGTGTTTTTGTTGCAGGAAGGGCGTTTTGGTTGGGCATTACTGAACGTCTTCGTAAACCTGTTAGGTTCTTTTGCCATGACTGCACTGGCTTTCTGGTTGTTTTCAGCATCAACCGCACACTAAAGACCAAAAAAAACCCGCTGATTAAGCGGGTTTTGAATTCTTGCTGACGTATCTTACAGAGCGATTACGTTTGCAGCAGAAGGGCCTTTGGCACCGTTAGTGATTTCGAACTCTACGCGCTGACCTTCAGCAAGAGTTTTAAAACCATTAGTCTGGATTGCAGAGAAGTGTACGAACACATCTTTGCTGCCGTCTTCCGGAGTAATGAAACCGAATCCTTTGGACTCATTAAACCACTTAACGTTACCTTTAATCTTAGACATCAAAATTACCTTTACATGAAAAATAGACACAAATGCTGTGTCGGTTACCAGTACACCAATTGTGGTACGCTTTGTCCAGTGCAACTTTGCTAAAAAGTGATAAAAGTCGCGTTATTTTTGGTGATACTTGCCTTACGCTATGATTTTTAAAGGTTTTGTAAAAACATAACTTGTCTAAAACTGAAACCGCATCCAGGCAAAGTAAACATTGCCATTGTTGTAGGTGCCAGGAATATAGGTCATCTGAAAAGTAGCCAGCTCATAGCCCACACAAACCAATGGCAGTACACCGGGACAGGTATGTCGTTTCCGTTATCACGCGTCGTTACGTACAAACCGTACCCGTTACTTTTCTCATCCCAACGCAACTGACCCAAACCGCTGCCCCACGATTTTTCGTTATAGCGATCGTTTTTTCTTTGTTATAAGCGAAAAGTGAATGCCAGGTTTTACCGAGATTCTATCTAAATGTAGTAATCCATAGATCCGTACCAGCAGAAACTTAGTCAACACGGATTCGCTCAATAAAAACAAGGGGAATTACGGCAATACATTTACTTGCGCCCATTAGTGGCCATAAAATATTTATCAGAAATCCACTGTCAGCATAGCTAAACTAAAATAAACAAACCTTAATTACTTCAACCTAAAGAACAAACTTAATATTTAATAGCGTTATACAAGAAAATATCATCAAATTATTCCGGAGACTTAAGTTGTATTTTTCTTTCATATAGCTGCTTAATCACAAAATTCATCCCAGCACGGTTCGCAATCTACAACAGAAAAAACCTTATTTTTTAACAAGATGAAATAATAAGTCAGCAAATAAACATCTCCTACACTCTCATCACGCGTATACAGAAAATCATTTTTTAAGTAAGAAAAGGTTCTCCCATCAAGCGATTAACAAAAGTGCATCAATTACTTATCAATTAGCATACATAACCACATTGATAAATACCGGTCATAAAAACGCATTTTGTTATTCAGGTATAAAAAACAAAAACATCAATGTATTAATGGTAGCTTTTCTTGATTTTAATCAGCATTCGCCACCCATTTATTCGGCATATTTTTTCTTTAGTCTTAGGAATTTGTTATTATTTACCTTGGAGTCTGGAACAGGAAAAATTATGCTGACATTCATTGAGCTCCTTATTGGAGTTATGGTTATTGTGGGTGTAGCTCGCTACATCATTAAAGGGTATTCCGCCACCGGGGTATTATTTGCAGGTGGTCTGTTATTGCTGATTATCAGTGCCATTATGGGGCACAAAGTTTTACCTGCCAGCCAGACTTCAACGGGCTATAGTGCCACGGATATCGTTGAATACATTAAAATATTGCTGATGAGTCGCGGTGGCGACCTTGGCATGATGATCATGATGCTGTGTGGTTTTGCCGCTTATATGACCCATATCGGCGCGAACGATATGGTCGTCAAGCTGGCGTCAAAACCGCTGCAGTACATAAACTCCCCTTACCTGCTGATGATTGCCGCCTATTTTGTTGCCTGCCTGATGTCACTGGCAGTTTCCTCCGCAACGGGCCTGGGCGTTTTACTGATGGCAACGTTGTTCCCGGTCATGGTGAATGTAGGTATTAGTCGCGGCGCGGCTGCTGCCATTTGCGCCTCACCGGCGGCAATTATTCTCGCACCAACTTCTGGTGATGTGGTGCTGGCGGCGCAGGCTTCCGAAATGCCGTTAATTGACTTCGCCTTCAAAACGACGCTGCCTATCTCAATTGCCGCAATTATCGGCATGGCGATAGCCCATTTTTTCTGGCAGCGTTATCTGGATAAAAAAGAGCACATCTCTCATGAAATGTTAGATGTCAGCGAAATCACTACCACCGCCCCCGCGTTTTACGCCATTCTGCCGTTCACACCGATCATTGGCGTGCTATTTTTTGACGGCAAATGGGGTCCGCAATTGCACATCATCACCATTCTGGTGATATGTATGCTGATTGCCTCCGTTCTGGAATTTATTCGCAGCTTTAATACACAAAAAGTCTTTTCTGGCCTCGAAGTGGCTTATCGCGGCATGGCTGATGCCTTCGCTAACGTGGTAATGCTATTAGTTGCTGCGGGGGTATTTGCCCAGGGACTTAGCACCATCGGTTTTATCCAGAGCCTGATCTCAATCGCTACCTCGTTTGGTTCAGCGAGCATTATCCTCATGCTGGTGTTGGTTATCCTGACGATGCTGGCGGCGGTGACTACGGGTTCCGGCAATGCGCCATTCTATGCATTCGTTGAGATGATCCCGAAACTGGCGCACTCTTCAGGCATTAACCCGGCATACCTGACTATTCCAATGCTACAGGCGTCAAACCTGGGTCGCACGATTTCGCCTGTCTCTGGCGTTGTGGTTGCGGTTGCCGGGATGGCAAAAATTTCGCCTTTTGAAGTGGTTAAACGCACCTCGGTGCCGGTGCTTGTTGGGCTGGTGATTGTCATCGTGGCTACAGAGTTGATTGTACCCGGAACAGCCGCCGCAGTTACAGGTAAATAATTCTCCTTGCCGGAGGTATGCTTCCTCCGGCACTCTCTTCAGCCACTGTGGTAAATGCGCTGCGGCCTGCCAACTTTACCGTGAACAATTTCAGCAATAACAAGATGGCGGCTGGCGCAATATTCAAGATAACGTCTGGCGGTAGTGCGACTGATGGTCAATGCCTGCGCTACCGTCTCCGCCGTATGTTGCACACCTGGCTCTTTGAAAAGTTTCCGCACTGCGTTAAGTGTCAACGCATCAATACCAGTCGGAAGATCGTCCTTCGGTTCGCCACGCGCATAAGCGTTAAACATCTCATCAATTTGCTTCTGACTGGCACTATCAATACTTTCCAGCATATGTTTACGCTGGCGAAAACGGGTCAATGTCTGTCCCAGACGCTCATAAGCAATTGGCTTGATCAGATAATCAAACACACCACAGCGTACTGCTTCAGATACCGTTTCCATATCGCTGGCAGCAGTAGTAAACACCACGTCACCGGGATAATGCGCCTGCACCAGTTCATGCAGTAAATTAATACCTCTACCGTCAGGGAGATAGTTATCCAGCAGGATAAGCCCCGGCTTAAAACGCTCGATCATCATTCGGGCCTGCGCCAGGTTTCCCGCCAGCAATATCTGACTGAATCCGGGAATATGACGAATATATTCCGCATGCATCTCTGCCAGCGGCGTTTCGTCCTCAACGATCAATAGAGTTAATGGAGCTGTCATTAGGTTTCACTTTCGGAATATAGATTGAAAATAAAGTACCGCAGGGGTCATTCTCTTCAAGAGTGATAACTCCACCGCAGCGCGTTACATAGCTGGCAATAAGATACAACCCAATGCCATGCTCACCGGGTTCATCAGCACGCGTACTGACGCCCTGCTCAAATATTTTGTCGCGCAGAGCCTCTGGGACACCGCAACCCTGATCGGCGACTTCTATCACCACATCATCGCCTTCATCACTCAAATATAACTCGACTATCTTATTCCCTTCATCGCTGCGCAAACTGGCTTCGAAAGCGTTATCGAGTAAGTTGCCCACAATCGCCGCAAACTCAGTACTGTCCAGCCCTGGCGGCAGTTGAGAAAGCTGGCTGCCGGGGACGATTGTCATTTTTAGCCCCAGTTCGCGGGCGCGCTGTACTTTACCAAACAACAGCCCCGCCACCTGGCGATCGGCAAAGGCTTCGCGCAGACTGTCAATAAGCTGTTGCTGAGCCTGGGACTCCCCCTGAACCATCGCCAGCACGCGATCATACTCTTTCATCTGCAACAGACCATTGAGCGTAGACATCCAATTGAGATGTTCATGACGCAATGTGCGCAGGCTTTCGACATATTGTTTAATTTGCGTCAGTTGTGCATTGAGGGTGGAAATTTCGTCTTTACTACGAAAGCTGATAATTGCCCCCAGCAAATCGTCACCAGAACGAATAGCCTCCCGATTAGCAATGACGCTCAGGCCGTTAAAATTTGTCACCACATCCTGGCGTTTTTCATCAATCTGCTCGGTGAAGAAATCGGCGGGTCTGACCACCTCTGCAATGGGTTTGCCCAGCCACTGCCGCCCAGGGGAACTCAGCCCCAGCATTTTTCTTGCGTTACGGTTGATGGCGGTTATGTCACCGTGCGGATCCACTGCAATCAGCCCTTCATAAACCGAACTAAACAGCGCCTCTTGCTGACGAACAACCCGCGCAATTTGCTTCGGTTCCATCCCCATCATCTGGCGGCGGATATGTGCGGCTAAGAACCACGACAACAGCATCAGAATACCCAGTAGCACGACAAATACGCCGGCCATTGGTAATAAAAATTCGGCGCGCCAGCTATCGATTTTACTGACCAGATAACCCACCGACACCACGCCGATGACTTTGCCATCATCATCAAAGATCGGTGTTTTGGCACGCATCGCCATACCTATCGACCCTTTACCCGTGATGAAGTAGCTCTCCCCTTTCTCCAGCGCGCCGGGTTTGGTGAATTGCATAGGATAACCAATTTTCTCGGGATTAGGATGGTAAAGGCGGATCGAGTTGCGGTCACCTATCACCACATAGTCAAAATCAGTATCTCTTTGTAATTTATCGGCAATGGTCGCCAGCCGTTTGTAATTACGCGCTTTAACCGCCGTGATGATGCTGTCATTGGAGGCAATAATTTTCGCCTGATTCATTGCCATATCGCGCACATGAAGCGTTAAATAGTCCTCAAAACTGGCCGTAAAATATTGCGCCAGTGCTGCGATGACAAATATTGAGAACACCAGAATCAGCAGGAAGATACGCAACGGAAATGCCAGTCGTTCGAAAAAAGCAAACTGTTTATTCTCATTAAACTGCAACATTGTTTTCCTTGCGGGGTAAACCCTGTCTTTTGGTGAATGTAATTAAAATGTTGAATCTCGATATATAAAAATCAAATATGATCGTGGCAAAATTCATTCATTAAATCAATTAAATAACTTAAAACCACGCACCAATCCGCAATTACATTAATTAAAAAACTTAAAACCATTAAATAAATAAAAAACCACTAACTCTATGTGAAATAAATCAAAATTTCACGCCGCAATACTCCTTAGGATGTATGGCAAAAGGAGAAACAGATATACCTCGCTCGCTGCCCTTTCTCCCAACTGAAAATAAAAGGTTATCAGTTTGCAACACTGACTAACATTCATTGCAAATTGATAACAACACATACCTTCAGGATATGACTTATTATGTTCGGCAATGATATTTTCACCCGGGTAAAACGTTCAGAAAATAAAAAAATGGCAGAAATTGCCCAATTTCTGCATGACAATGATTTGAGCGTTGACACAACAGTCGAAGTATTTATTACCGTAACCCGCAATGAAAAGCTTATCGCTTGCGGTGGAATCGCCGGAAATATTATTAAGTGCGTCGCTATCAGCGAATCTGTTCGCGGTGAAGGACTGGCGCTGACATTAGCCACCGAACTGATAAACCTCGCCTATGAACGGCACAGCACGCATCTGTTTATTTATACCAAAATCGAATACGAGGCGCTGTTCCGCCAGTGCGGTTTTTACACGCTGACCAGCGTACCAGGCGTGATGGTGTTGATGGAAAACAGTGCCACACGTCTGAAACGCTATGCCGAGTCACTAAAAAAATTTCGTCATGAAGGGAACAAAATTGGCTGCATTGTGATGAACGCCAATCCCTTTACTAACGGTCACCGTTATCTGATTCAACAGGCAGCGGCACAGTGTGACTGGCTGCATCTGTTTTTAGTCAAAGAAGATTCTTCGCGCTTTCCCTATGAAGACCGGCTGGATCTGGTGTTGAAAGGCACCGCCGATATTCCGCGCCTGACCGTGCATCGCGGCTCCGAATACATCATCTCCCGCGCCACGTTCCCCTGCTACTTCATTAAAGAACAGAGCGTCATTAACCATTGCTACACCGAAATTGATCTGAAGATTTTCCGTCAGTACCTCGCTCCAGCATTGGGCGTTACCCATCGCTTTGTCGGTACTGAACCTTATTGCCGCGTGACCGCCCAGTACAACCAGGATATGCGCTACTGGCTGGAAACACCGACTATCTCCGCACCGCCCATTGAACTGGTTGAAATTGAGCGGCTGCGTTACCAGGAGATGCCGATATCCGCTTCCCGGGTACGCCAACTGCTGGTGAAAAACGATCTCACGGCTATCGCGCCGCTGGTTCCGGCAGCCACGCTGCATTACTTGCAGAATCTGCTTGAACACTCCCGTCAGGACGCGGCAGCTCGTCAAAAGACCCCCGCATGAGAAACAGGTGAAAAATGAAAATAAACCAGCCCGCCGTTGCAGGCACCCTTGAGTCTGGGGATGTGATGATACGCATCGCCCCGCTCGATACGCAGGATATCGACCTGCAAATCAACAGCAGCGTTGAGAAACAGTTTGGTGATGCGATTCGCACCACCATCCTGGACGTTCTCGCCCGCTATAACGTGCGCGGCGTACAGCTGAATGTCGATGACAAAGGCGCACTGGACTGCATTTTACGTGCACGACTGGAAGCCCTGCTGGCGCGCGCCAGCGGTATCCCGGCTCTGCCATGGGAGGATTGCCAATGATTTCCGCTTCGCTGCAACAACGTAAAACCCGCACCCGCCGCAGCATGTTGTTTGTGCCTGGCGCTAATGCCGCGATGGTCAGCAACTCTTTCATCTACCCGGCTGATGCCTTGATGTTTGACCTCGAAGACTCCGTGGCGCTGCGTGAAAAAGACACCGCTCGCCGCATGGTCTACCACGCACTGCAACATCCTCTGTATCGCGACATTGAAACCATTGTGCGTGTAAACGCGCTGGATTCCGAATGGGGTGTTAACGACCTGGAAGCTGTCGTTCGCGGCGGTGCAGACGTTGTGCGTCTGCCGAAAACTGATACCGCTCAGGATGTGCTGGATATCGAAAAAGAGATCCTGCGTATTGAAAAAGCCTGTGGACGCGAACCGGGCAGCACCGGTTTGCTGGCGGCAATTGAATCTCCGCTGGGTATTACCCGCGCGGTAGAAATCGCTCACGCATCTGAACGTTTAATCGGTATCGCGCTGGGCGCGGAAGACTACGTGCGTAACCTGCGCACTGAACGCTCACCGGAAGGTACGGAACTGCTGTTCGCTCGCTGCTCCATTTTGCAAGCCGCGCGCTCTGCCGGTATCCAGGCGTTCGATACCGTCTATTCCGACGCCAACAACGAAGCCGGATTCCTGCAAGAAGCCGCCCACATCAAACAGCTGGGCTTTGACGGCAAATCGCTGATCAACCCGCGTCAGATTGATCTGCTCCACAACCTCTACGCACCAACCCAGAAAGAAGTGGATCACGCACGCCGCGTCGTAGAAGCCGCTGAAGCCGCCGCTCGCGAAGGCCTCGGTGTGGTTTCCCTGAACGGCAAGATGGTTGACGGTCCGGTTATCGATCGTGCCCGTCTGGTGCTCTCCCGCGCAGAACTTTCCGGCATCCGCGAAGAATAAGGCAATCAAAATGACGCAGAAAATTGAACAATCTCAACGACAAGAACGGGTAGCGGCCTGGAATCGTCGCGCTGAATGCGATCTTGCCGCTTTCCAGAACTCGCCAAAGCAAACCTACCAGGCTGAAAAAGCGCGCGATCGCAAACTGTGCGCCAACCTGGAAGACGCTATTCGTCGTTCTGGTTTAAAGGACGGCATGACCGTCTCCTTCCACCACGCTTTCCGTGGCGGTGACCTGACCGTCAATATGGTGATGGACGTCATCGCGAAGATGGGCTTTAAAAACCTGACACTGGCGTCCAGCTCTTTGAGCGACTGCCATGCACCGCTGGTAGAACATATTCGTCAGGGTGTGGTCACCCGCATTTATACCTCTGGTCTGCGCGGCCCACTGGCGGAAGAAATCTCCCGTGGTCTGCTGGCTGAACCGGTACAAATCCACTCTCACGGCGGTCGTGTACATCTGGTACAGAGCGGTGAACTGAATATCGACGTGGCTTTTCTCGGCGTCCCGTCCTGTGATGAATTCGGTAATGCCAACGGTTACACCGGTAAAGCCTGCTGCGGCTCCCTTGGCTATGCGATGGTCGATGCCGACAATGCGAAACAAGTAGTCATGCTCACCGAGGAACTGCTGCCTTATCCGCATAACCCGGCCAGTATTGAACAGGATCAGGTTGATCTGATCGTCAAAGTTGATCGCGTTGGCGATGCCGCAAAAATCGGCGCAGGCGCGACCCGTATGACCACTAACCCGCGCGAACTGCTGATTGCCCGCAGCGCAGCAGATGTGATTGTCAACTCTGGCTACTTCAAAGAAGGTTTTTCCATGCAGACAGGCACCGGCGGCGCTTCGCTTGCGGTAACCCGTTTTCTGGAAGACAAAATGCGTAGCCGCGATATTCGCGCCGACTTCGCCCTCGGCGGCATTACCGCAACGATGGTTGATCTGCACGAAAAAGGGCTGATCCGCAAACTGCTGGATGTGCAGAGCTTTGACAGCCACGCTGCGCAATCGCTGGCTCGTAACCCGAATCATATCGAAATCAGCGCCAACCAGTACGCCAACTGGGGTTCGAAAGGTGCATCGGTTGATCGTCTCGACGTGGTGGTACTGAGCGCGCTGGAAATTGACACCCAGTTCAACGTCAACGTGCTGACTGGCTCTGACGGCGTACTGCGTGGCGCTTCCGGCGGTCACTGCGATACCGCGATTGCATCCGCCCTTTCCATCATCGTCGCACCGCTGGTACGCGGTCGTATTCCGACTCTGGTGGATAACGTGCTGACCTGCATCACCCCGGGTTCCAGCGTCGATATCCTGGTTACCGACCACGGTATCGCTGTTAACCCGGCACGTCCTGAACTGGCAGAACGTCTGCAGGAAGCGGGCATTAAAGTGGTTTCCATTGAGTGGCTGCGCGAACGTGCGCGTCTGTTGACCGGTGAACCACAGCCGATTGAATTCACCGACCGCGTCGTTGCCGTCGTGCGTTACCGCGATGGCTCAGTGATTGATGTTGTACATCAGGTGAAGGAATAAGCCATGCACCTGCTCCCTGAACTCGCCAGCCACCATGCGGTTTCGATTCCCGAGTTGCTCATCAGCCGGGATGAAAGGCAAGCACGGCAACACGCCTGGCTCAAGCGCCATCCTGTTCCACTGGTCTCCTTTACCGTGGTTGCGCCTGGGCCGATTAAAGACAGCGAGGTCACACGCCGGATTTTTAATCATGGCGTGACTGCCCTGCGTGCTTTAGCCGCAAAACAGGGCTGGCAAATTCAGGAGCAGGCTGCACTGGTTTCCGCCAGCGGGCCGGAGGGCATGTTGAGCATTGCCGCACCGGCTCGCGACCTCAAGCTCGCCACCATTGAGCTTGAACATAGTCATGCTCTTGGACGTTTGTGGGATATCGATGTCCTGACGCCCGAAGGCGAAATTCTCTCCCGCCACAATTATTCACTGCCGCCTCGCCGCTGCCTGTTGTGCGAGCAAAGTGCGGCAGTTTGTGCGCGTGGGAAAACCCACCAACTGACCGATTTACTCAACCGTATGGAGGCGCTGCTGAACGATGTCGATACCTGCAACGTCAACTAAAACCACAAAGCTTGCGACGTCATTAATCAATGACTACGCCCTGCTGGGCTGGCGCGCCATGCTGACTGAAGTCAATCTGTCACCGAAACCCGGTCTCGTGGATCGCATTAACTGCGGTGCGCACAAAGATATGTCGCTGGAAGATTTCCACCGTAGCGCGCTGGCGATTCAGGGCTGGCTACCACGTTTCATTGAATTTGGTGCCTGTAGTGCAGAAATGGCACCAGAATCAGTACTCAGCGGATTACGCCCAATTGGTATGGCCTGCGAAGGCGATATGTTCCGCGCTACCGCTGGTGTAAACACCCATAAAGGCAGTATTTTTTCTTTAGGGCTGATGTGTGCGGCAATTGGTCGTTTGCTTCAGCTCAACCAGCCGGTAATGCCCAAAACCGTTTGTGCGACGGCAGCCAGTTTCTGCCGTGGTCTAACCGATCGCGAACTGCGCACCAATAATCCACAACTAACGGCAGGCCAACGGTTATATCAGCAACTTGGTCTTACCGGTGCGCGCGGTGAAGCCGAAGCGGGCTACCCGCTGGTTATCAACCGCGCCCTCCCGCATTACCTCACTCTGCTGGATCAGGGGCTGGATCCTGAACTGGCATTGCTCGATACCTTATTGCTACTGATGGCGATCAACGGCGATACCAACGTCGCATCGCGCGGTGGCGAGGGGGGCCTGCGCTGGCTACAGCGCCAGGCGCAAACATTATTGCAAAAAGGGGGCATCCGAACCCCCGCCGATCTCGATTATCTCCGGCAGTTCGACAGGGAGTGTATCGAACGAAATCTCAGTCCAGGCGGCAGCGCCGACCTGCTGATCCTTACCTGGTTTTTAGCACAGATTTAATAATTTAAGCACTTGATAAATTTGGAAATATTAATTTTCGGAGAACCCGTATGTCTTTAGCAAAAGATAAGATATGGAAATTATTGGCCCCACTGGTGGTGATGGGCGTCATGTTTCTTATCCCTGTACCCGACGGTATGCCGCCGCAGGCATGGCATTACTTCGCCGTGTTTGTGGCAATGATTGTCGGCATGATCCTCGAGCCAATTCCGGCAACGGCGATCAGTTTTATTGCAGTGACTATTTGCGTTATTGGCAGTAATTACCTGCTCTTTGACGCCAAAGAATTAGCTGACCCCGCTTTTAATGCCCAAAAACAGGCACTGAAATGGGGACTGGCTGGCTTTTCCAGTACCACTGTCTGGCTGGTATTTGGCGCATTTATCTTTGCATTAGGGTATGAAGTTTCCGGATTAGGCCGTCGTATTGCCCTTTTCCTGGTGAAATTCATGGGCAAACGCACGCTGACGTTGGGTTATGCAATTGTCATTATCGACATTCTGCTGGCTCCGTTTACACCGTCTAACACCGCACGTACCGGGGGTACGGTTTTCCCGGTCATTAAAAACCTGCCGCCGCTGTTTAAATCATTCCCGAACGATCCGTCCGCGCGTCGTATTGGCGGCTATTTAATGTGGATGATGGTCATCAGTACCAGTCTGAGTTCCTCCATGTTTGTCACCGGTGCGGCACCGAACGTGCTGGGTCTGGAGTTCGTCAGCAAAATTGCCGGTATCCAGATTAGCTGGTTGCAGTGGTTCCTCTGCTTCCTGCCTGTTGGGGTTATCTTACTTATCATTGCACCGTGGCTTTCCTACGTGCTGTACAAACCGGAAGTCACTCATAGTGAAGAAGTGGCAACCTGGGCAGGCGACGAGCTGAAAACTATGGGGCGCCTGACTCGCAGAGAGTGGACGCTGATTGGTCTTGTTCTGCTCAGCTTAGGTTTGTGGGTATTTGGTAGTGAAGTGATTAACGCCACTGCGGTTGGCCTGCTGGCAGTTTCGCTGATGCTGGCGCTGCACGTTGTGCCGTGGAAAGACATTACCCGCTATAACAGCGCATGGAACACGCTGGTTAACCTGGCAACGCTGGTTGTCATGGCTAATGGCCTGACCCGTTCTGGCTTTATCGACTGGTTCGCCAGCACCATGAGTACGCACCTGGAAGGTTTCTCACCACACGCAACAGTGATTGTACTGGTTCTGGTCTTCTACTTTGCACACTACCTGTTTGCCAGCCTGTCTGCGCATACCGCAACTATGCTGCCAGTCATTCTGGCCGTCGGTAAAGGGATTCTGGGCGTACCAATGGAACAACTGTGTATCCTGCTGGTGCTGTCTATCGGTATCATGGGCTGTCTGACGCCGTATGCAACCGGTCCTGGGGTGATTATTTACGGCTGTGGCTATGTGAAATCGAAAGATTACTGGCGTCTTGGCGCTATCTTCGGGGTGATTTATATTGCCATGCTGCTTCTGGTAGGCTGGCCGATTCTCGCCATGTGGAACTAATACGTTCGTCAAACGCTGAATAAATCATCACGCCCGCCAGGTACCCCCACCTGGCGGGCTTTTTTATGATTTAATAGATAGTATTCAGTGTATGTATGAGTTCCACACCCATTATGAAAGCATTCTGGCGTAACGCCGCTTTACTGACGGCTTCTCTGCTCTCCTTATCTTCTGTCAACGCCGCTGCGTTGCAGGCAAAACAGTATGGCGATTTTGACCGCTATGTCCTGGCTCTCTCCTGGCAAACAGGATTTTGCCAGAGTCAACACGATCGAAATCGTAACGAACGAGATGAATGTCGCCTGCAAACCGAAACGACCAACAAAGCTGATTTTCTGACCGTACATGGCCTGTGGCCGGGGTTGCCAAAATCAGTCGCAGCGCGTGGCGTTGATGAACGCCGCTGGATGCGCTTCGGCTGCGCCACTCGTCCAATCCCGAACTTGCCGGAAGCTCGCGCCAGCCGGATGTGTTCATCACCGGAAACCGGGTTATCGCTGGAAACCGCAGCTAAACTGAGTGAAGTTATGCCAGGGGCTGGCGGACGCTCCTGTCTGGAACGTTACGAATACGCGAAACATGGTGCCTGTTTTGGTTTTGACCCGGACGCTTATTTCGGCACGATGGTGCGTCTGAATCAAGAAATTAAAGAGAGCACAGCCGGAAAATTCCTTGCGGATAACTACGGTAAAACCGTAAGCCGCAGTGACTTTGACGCGGCCTTTGCCAAAAGCTGGGGGAAAGAGAACGTCAAAGCGGTCAAGTTAACGTGCCAGGGTAACCCGGCGTATTTGACTGAAATCCAGATTTCGATAAAAGCTGACGCCATCAACGCACCGCTCTCAGCAAACTCATTCTTACCACAACCACACCCTGGCAACTGTGGCAAAGCCTTTGTGATTGATAAAGTGGGTTATTAATCATCTGATCTGTAAAACGTCGTCGCGCGTTTTACGTAAAACATGATGATTAATATATATACATAATGCGCTGCATTGAGGAATTACCTGAATGTGACGTATATCACTTCAAAGAGTGAGCAACAGTCAGTATCATCATATGAGTTAAACCCTCGCCGCCTGACGGTGAGGGTTTTCTTTTGGGTATGTTTATCTGCGACACTCGCAGTACCGACGACATGGAGTAAAAATGTCCAGACCAACTATCATCATTAACGACCTGGATGCCGAACGCATCGATATTCTGCTGGAGCAACCCGCCTATGCCGGTTTGCCAATCGCCGACGCGTTAAACGCAGAGTTGGATCGCGCCCAAATGTGTCGGCCAGAAGAGATGCCACACGACGTGGTGACGATGAACAGCCGGGTAAAATTCCGCAATCTTAGCGATGGCGAAGTGCGTGTACGCACACTGGTGTATCCGGCCAAAATGACCGACAGCAATACTCAGCTTTCCGTGATGGCTCCGGTGGGTGCCGCACTGCTGGGACTTCGCGTTGGCGATACCATTCACTGGGAACTTCCGGGCGGCACCGCAACCCACCTTGAAGTGCTGGAACTCGAATACCAGCCTGAAGCCGCTGGCGACTACCTGCTTTAATCCCATCTGCACAAGCGTTTACTCGCTTTGCCCAGAGGATGCATCCGCATCCTCTTTCTGTTCAAATATCAACCAGACTTATCATTTTGCTCTTCCCCGCTACGTTCTAATCTGAACTGGTTATCAACCTGCGGACTCCATTATGAGTGAAGCTCTTGGTATTACAGTATTTTATATTTTCATCGCGGCAATACTTGTTGTCGCGGTGCTATACCTTGAGCAACACTGGTAGTGTTTATGTGAATATATTTTACCAATCAATACTTAATAGATATAAAATCAACGTCGCAAATCACAGAACTGCAATCAATAATGTGATGTTATGTATTCATGCAACAGCAAGGAGAGAATGCTTATGTACAAAACAATCATTATGCCGGTAGACGTATTTGAAATGGAATTAAGCGACAAAGCCGTTCGTCATGCTGAATTTCTCGCCCAGGATGATGGTGTAATTCATTTACTCCATGTATTACCTGGCGCCGCAAGCCTTAGTCTGCACCGTTTTGCTGCCGATGTGCGTCGTTTCGAAGAGCATTTGCAACATGAGGCGGAAGAACGCCTGCAGACAATGGTTGGTCATTTCAATATTGATCCCTCCCGTATCAAAACTCATGTACGTTTTGGTAGCGTGCGAGATGAGGTGAACGAGTTAGCCAAAGAACTGAATGCAGATGTCGTGGTTATCGGTTCACGTAATCCATCAATTTCAACTCATCTGTTAGGATCTAATGCTTCCAGTGTGATCCGCCACACCAACCTGCCTGTATTAGTCGTTCGTTAACAGATTAACGTATTTATGATGCCCTGCCCGGAGCAATCCCGGCAGGTTTTTTATAACGAAAAAAAGCCGCCAGATTTGACCCCGGCGGCTAAACAATAGCAGGTGAATCTTACTTCTTCTTATGCAGTTTTGGTGCGAATCAGGTAGTCAAAGGCACTCAGAGAGGCTTTGGCACCTTCGCCAGTGGCGATGATGATCTGCTTGTACGGAACAGTCGTACAGTCACCAGCAGCAAACACACCTTTAACGTTGGTTTCGCATTTCGCATCGATGATGATTTCACCCATGCGGTTACGTTCTACTGCGCCTTCCAGCCAGTTAGTGTTCGGCAGCAGACCGATCTGGACGAAAATACCGGCCAGTTCGATGTTGTGAATATCGCCGCTAACACGGTCGCGATATTCAAGGCCGGTCACTTTGCTGCCGTCGCCTTTTACTTCAGTGGTTTGCGCGTTCAGAATGATATCGACGTTTTTCAGGCTGCGCAGTTTGTCCTGCAATACCTGGTCTGCCTTCATTTCCGGAGCAAACTCAAGCAGGGTTACGTGTTCAACAATACCTGCCAGGTCGATTGCCGCTTCCACACCGGAGTTACCGCCGCCAATCACCGCCACACGTTTGCCTTTAAACAGCGGGCCATCGCAGTGCGGGCAGTAGGTTACGCCCTTAGTGCGATACTGATCTTCACCTGGTACATTCATGTTGCGCCATTTCGCGCCGGTCGCCACGATAATGCTGCGTGCTTTCAGCACCGCACCGGAGGCCGTTTCAATCTGATGCAGACCGCCTTCAACCGCCGCAGGAATCAGTTTGCTCGCGCTCTGGCTGTCGATTACATCAACATCGTATTCATCAACGTGAACTTTCAGCGCACCAGCCAGTTTCTGGCCTTCGGTTTTCGGTACGGAGATGTAGTTTTCGATATCGACGGTATCGAGGATCTGACCGCCAAAACGTTCGCCCATCAGACCGGTACGAATGCCTTTACGTGCGGAATAAATGGCCGCCGCTGCACCTGCCGGGCCGGAACCGACGATTAATACGTCATAAGCATCACGTTTGTTCAGTTCTTCTGCCGCACGTTTTTCCGCACCCGTATCGATTTTGGCAACGATTTCGGAAATAGTCATACGACCCTGACCAAACTCTTTACCATTCACGAACACAGCCGGAACGCCCATCACGTTGCGATCGGTAATTTCGTTCTGGAACGTACCGCCATCAATCGCCGTGTGCTTAATGCGCGGGTTCAGTACGCTCATCAGGTTCAGCGCCTGCACCACGTCCGGGCAATTATGGCAGGAGAGCGAATAATAAGTTTCAAATTCAAAATCACCGTCGATATGGCGAATCTGCTCCAGCAAAGATTGTGCTTCTTTCGACGGATGACCGCCGGTCCACAACAGCGCCAGTACCAGCGAGGTAAACTCGTGACCCAGCGGGGAACCTGCAAAGCGCGGCCCCTGGTTGGAACCTGGATTAGTGATCAGAAATGACGGCTTACGCACCGGCAAGCTGTTATCTTCTTTAAAGGTGACTTTGTCTGACAGTTCAGCGATTTCAGCCAACAGTTCCTTGATTTCTGCCGATTTTGCGCTGTCATCCAGCGTGGCAATTAACTCAACAGGCTTTGTCAATTTCTCAAGGTAAGCCTTGAGTTGAGTTTTCATATTTGTGTCGAGCATGTTTATCTCCTGGGCTTTAAACATCATCATGCAAGCGGCCTCATCGGCTACCTGGATGCAGCTTGCATCATGGTGTAGAGAAGAAAATCGGGTGCCGCAGCACCCGAAGAATTAGGTGAATTTCCGAAGTATTTCACGCCAGAGCAAGGCGGCTAGCCTGTGAATCCCCGGAAGCTTACACAAGTAAGTGACCGGGGTGAGCGGGCGACGCCAACGCCGCTATGGCGTGAAAGACGAAGGAAATTTAGATTTTACCAACCAGGTCCAGGGACGGAGCCAGAGTTGCTTCACCTTCTTTCCATTTAGCCGGGCAAACTTCACCTGGGTGAGAAGCCACGTACTGTGCTGCTTTGATTTTACGCAGCAGGTCAGACGCGTCACGGCCAATGCCTTCAGCGGTAACTTCGATAGCCTGGATGATACCCTGCGGGTCAACAACGAAGGTAGCACGGTCAGCCAGACCTTCGTCTTCACGCATGTTGTCGAAGTTACGGGTCAGGGCGCCAGTCGGGTCGCCGATCATCGCATATTTGATTTTAGCGATGGTTTCAGAGCTGCTGTGCCATGCTTTGTGGGTGAAGTGAGTATCGGTAGATACTGCGTATACGTCTACGCCCAGTTTCTGCAGTTCTTCGTAGTGGTCAGCAACGTCGCCCAGTTCGGTCGGGCATACGAAAGTAAAGTCAGCCGGGTAGAAGAAGAAGACGCTCCAGCGGCCTTCGGTATCTTTTTCGGTGATTTCAATGAATTCGCCGTTTTTGAATGCCTGGTTTTTAAAAGGTTTAATTTTGGTGTTAATCAAGGACATCTATACTTCCTCCGTGTTTTCGATGTGATGTAAGGTAACCAATTTTTGCCGATTCGGCTAATGCGTTTCCATTATCAAATCGATAAGTTTTACCTTACAACCTTCGTAAGACAACTTTGTGAACTTTGCACCGCCAGCGGCGATAAAAAGTAAAAAGGGTCCCCTTTCCAGGTGACCGCATAACCTGAACTACCCTTTGGTATCTTCAGCGCCTGTTCAACAGGCTGCGGTGTTGCAATGATGATCGCAACGACGAGAGGGATTACAACACCCTCATAAACAAAGGGCAATCATCTGACATAAGGTCTTAACTATGACAGTGATAGGTTAAGCCTTTTATTGTGTATTTGCACTGAACGAAAAGGACAAAGCAATGTTAAAAAAGATAATTTTTTTAACCCTACTCCCAGGATTAGCTTACGCCGAAGAGCTTCCTGCGCCCGTTAAAGCGATTGAAAAACAGGGGATTACGATTATTAGATCGTTCGATGCACCGGGTGGCATGAAAGGTTATCTGGGGAAATATCAGGACATGGGAGTCACTATCTACCTTACGCCTGACGGCAAACATGCCATCTCTGGCTATATGTACAACGAAAAGGGAGAAAACCTCAGTAACGCCCTTATTGAAAAAGAGATTTACGCACCTGCCGGACGCGAAATGTGGCAGCGCATGGAACAATCAAGCTGGTTACTTGACGGTAAAAAAGATGCACCCGTCGTGGTTTATGTTTTTGCCGATCCTTTCTGCCCATATTGCAAACAATTCTGGCAACAAGCGCGCCCCTGGGTTGATGCCGGTAAAGTACAAATTCGTACCCTACTGGTTGGCGTGATAAAACCCGAAAGCCCAGCCACTGCGGCGGCAATCCTTGCGTCTAAGGATCCGGCAAAAACGTGGCAAGAGTATGAAGCATCAGGCGGCAAGTTAAAGCTGAACCTCTCCGGGAGCGTGAGCCCGGAGCAGATGAAGATTCTAAGTGCCAATGAGGCGTTGATGGACGAATTGGGTGCAAATGTCACACCTGCGATTTATTACATGAGTCCAGAGAACACATTACAGCAGGCTGTCGGATTACCTGATCAAAAGACCTTAAATATTATTATGGGAAATAAATAGCATACATTTTATGGATAATTGGAATAGATCACTCTTTTTCAGTTATCCATAAAATCGCAAGTATTGTTCACCCCACTCATACCAACTATGCTATTTTAGAAAAACTTAATCGTAAATTAAGTAAAACAACATAATATATAAAAATACATAAAGCCATATCATTGACTTGATGAATATTATGAGAGCAAGCATATGAATGGAGTGCATCATGGCTAATCTTTACGACTTAAAAAAATTTGATTTAAACTTGCTTGTCATTTTTGAATGCATATATCAGCATCTTAGCATTAGCAAGGCCGCAGAATCGTTATATATAACACCTTCTGCGGTAAGCCAATCTTTACAACGTCTACGCGCACAATTTAATGACCCCTTGTTTATTCGCTCCGGGAAAGGTATTGCACCAACAACAACAGGGTTAAATTTGCATCATCACCTTGAGAAGAATCTTAAAAACCTTGAACAAACTATCAACATTGTCAATAAAGCAGAACTGAAGAAAAAATTTATTATTTATGGCCCGCAACTCATCTCTTCAACTAACAGTAGCCTTTTGATCGGATGTCTACGACAAGATACAGCCGTAGAAATTGAACATCATGACATTATGATGTCAGCAGAAAGCGCCGAAGATTTATTGACTTATCGCAAAGCAGATCTGGTCATCACATTAATGCCTGTCATCAGTCGCTCGGTGATCTGCATGCCTTTTCAGTCGATACGAAACACGCTTATCTGTAGCGCAACCCATCCGAGAATAACGGAAAACAGTAGCCGCGAAGAAATTCTTGATGAAGAGTTCACCTCCCTGGCATCAAAAGCACCTGGCCTTGAAGATTTTCAGATGGAAATAGAAGCGATTCTGGCAAACCGAAAAATAGCATTTCGTAGCTCGTCACTGTTTACTATTGTCAATACTATTGCAGTAACCGATTTACTGGGTATTGTCCCCTTCGAATTATATCGTAACTATCAAAAAAACCTTCAATTAAAACAAATAAAACTAGAACAAAATCTACCTTCTAATACTCTTTATATTTCCTATAATAAATCATCATTAAACAACCTGAGCTTCTCTCGTTTTATTGACCGCTTGAATGATAATTTTTGTTAAACATCTGCCAGTATGGATAATATCCGCCAAAAAGATTTATTATATGAATATAAAATAAGATACCTCATTTTAATTTATTAATATTATAATCAGGAAACTATCGCACTTTTCTCACGGTCACGTTAAGAGAGCGTCTTCAGATGTCCATTTATAAAATTCCGCTACCTCTCAATATCCTGGAAGCAGCACAAGACCGTATCACCTGGACACTTAATACTCTGCCTCGCGTATGCGTCTCTTTTTCTGGTGGTAAAGATTCTGGCTTAATGCTCCATTTGACCGCAGATCTGGCCAGAAAAATGGGAAAAAAAATACACGTCCTGTTTATCGACTGGGAAGCTCAGTTTTCTTGTACGATTGACTATGTTCAATCGCTACGTGAGCAGTATGCCGATGTTATCGAAGAGTTTTATTGGGTGGCACTACCGCTAACAACGCAAAATTCATTATCCCAATATCAACCCGAATGGCAGTGCTGGCAGCCTGATATTGAATGGGTTCGTCAACCGCCAGAAGATGCGATAACCGATCCCGCATTTTTCTCGTTTTATCAATCTGGCATGAGCTTTGAACATTTCGTGCGTGAATTTGCCGAATGGTTTTCACAACATCGCCCAGCCGCAATGATGGTCGGTATCCGTGCCGACGAGTCTTATAATCGTTTCGTCGCCATTGCCAGCTTAAATAAACAACGTTTTGCTGACGATAAACCGTGGACCACCGCCGCACCTGGTGGCCATTGTTGGTATATTTATCCCATTTACGACTGGAAGGTGGCCGATATCTGGACCTGGTATGCTAAACACCAGTCTCTATCTAACCCTTTGTATAACCTGATGTACCAGGCTGGCGTCCCTCTGCGTCTTATGCGAATCTGCGAACCTTTTGGCCCAGAACAACGGCAAGGTTTGTGGCTATATCATGTTCTTGAACCTGACCGATGGGCCGCAATGTGCGCCCGGGTCAGTGGCGTAAAAAGCGGTGGAATTTACGCAGGTCATGACAATCAATTTTATGGTCACAGGAAGATCCTTAAGCCCGACCATCTAGACTGGCAGGAATATGCCTTATTATTGCTTAACAGTATGCCGGAAAAAACGGCTGAACATTATCGCAATAAAATTGCTGTTTATTTGCACTGGTATCAAAAAAAAGGCATCGAGATCCCTCAGACGCAGCATGGAGATATTGGTTCAAAAGACGTCCCTTCCTGGCGACGTATCTGCAAGGTATTGCTCAACAATGATTATTGGTGTCGGGCATTATCATTCAGCCCCACAAAAGCCAAAAATTATCAACGTTATAACGAACGGATTAAAGGAAAACGTCAGGAATGGGGAATACTATGCAGCAGCGATTAACGCAGGATTTAACTCAATTTCTCGCCAGTCTGGCAGAAGAAGATCGCATTAAGGCGATCAATGAGATCAGAACGGCGATCCATCAAGTGAGTCCATTTCGCGACGAACCGGTCGATTGTGTTTTGTGGGTTAAGAACACCCAACTCACCCCTAATGATTACAATCCGAATAACGTCGCGCCGCCAGAGAAACGATTACTACAAAAATCAATTGAGATCGATGGTTTTACCCAGCCAATTGTGGTGACCAATACACGAGCCAGCACACTTGAAATTGTTGATGGTTTTCACCGTCATGAAATTGGTAAAGGCTCTAACACGTTAAAATTGCGATTAAAAGGGTATTTACCGGTCACCTGTCTGGAAGGAACACGTAACGAACGTATCGCTGCAACTATTCGCCACAACCGGGCGCGTGGTCGCCACCAGGTCACGGCAATGTCAGAAATTGTTCGAGAACTCAGCCAGTTAGGTTGGGACGATAATAAAATCAGTAAAGAGCTGGGTATGGATAGCGACGAAGTATTGCGCCTCAAGCAAATTAACGGCCTGCAAGAACTGTTTGCCGACCGTCAATATTCCCGCGCCTGGACGGTTAAATAGCTAAAGCTGGCGCAGGCGTTCAGCCGCCGCCAGCAGCGTCGATTCATTCTTGGCAAAGCAGAAACGAATCAGTTTATGCGGGAAGGGATGGGCGCAAAACACCGATAGCGGGATCGCCGCCACGCCATGCTCCCACGTCAACCACTGGCAAAACTCAACATCATCCAGCGTAGACACGGCGCTGTAATCCACCAGCAAAAAATATGTACCTTCGCACGGTAAAATCTCCAGCCGGCTTTCATTTAAGGCATTTACCAGAATATCGCGCTTCTGGCGATAAAAGTCCGGTAACGCAAGATAATGCTCAGGCTCTGCACGTAGCATATCGGCAAGCGCCAGCTGTGCCGGGGTATTCACCGAAAAGGTCAGATACTGATGTACCTTGCGAATTTCGGCACTGATGGGCGCTGGCGCAACGCAATAACCCACTTTCCAGCCGGTCATATGATAGGTCTTGCCAAATGAAGAAACCGCCACCGCCCGCTCACGCAGCTGCGGATGCGCCAGCACGCTAGCATGGCCCTGCTGTGAAAAGTTGATGTGCTCGTAAACTTCATCACTAATGACAAAAATCTCGCGATCGGCAATTGCCTGCCACAAGGCCGCAAAATCAGCCTGCTGCCAAACGGTCGCGCTGGGATTATGCGGCGTGTTGAGGATCACCAGCCGGGTGCGCTCGCTTAACAATGCGGCAAATTCCTGCCAGTCAACGCGAAAATGCGGCGGCTGTAGCGCAATGCGTTTCACGATCCCACCTGATAGCGTAATGGCAGGCGCATAACTGTCATAACTGGGGTCGAAACAGATAACTTCATCGCCACTACGTACCAGCGCGGTAATCGCCGCGTATAACGCCTCCGTCGCCCCTGCTGTTACGGTGATATCGCTATCGGCATCTGGTTGATAGCCATACAAACGTTCCGTTTTCTGAGCAATCGCCTCGCGCAAGGCCTGCACGCCGGTCATTGGCGCGTATTGATTTGCCCCCTGGGCAACGTGGTACGCCAGCCGCTCCTGTAAATAGCGCGGACCATCAAAATCAGGAAAGCCTTGCGACAGGTTAATCGCCTGGTGTTGCTGCGCCAGCGCGCTCATCTGGGTGAAAATGGTAGTGCCAAGTTGTGGAAGTTTGCTTTGTGGAATCAGAGGGTTATTTGTCATTTTTATTGTGCCTGACGAAGTTGCGTGTTGAAGGCACTATAACACGATGCTAGTATTTGGCAATCAAGACGTTTAGATGTCTAAATAAAACAATAAGGACAACACAACATGCCTCACAATCCTATCCGCGTCGTCGTCGGCCCGGCTAACTACTTTTCACATCCAGGAAGTCTCAATCACCTGCACGACTTTTTCACTGATGAACAGCTTTCTCGCGCGGTGTGGATCTACGGCAAACGCGCCATTGCTGCGGCGCAAATCAGACTTCCACCAGCGTTTCAACTGCCTGGTGCAAAGCATATTTTGTTTCGCGGTCATTGCAGCGAAAGCGATGTACAGCACCTGGCGGCTGAGTCCGGTGACGATCGCAGCGTGGTGATTGGCGTCGGCGGCGGCGCACTGCTCGACACCGCGAAAGCCCTCGCTCGCCGTCTCGGTCTGCCGTTTGTTGCCGTTCCAACGATCGCCGCTACCTGCGCCGCCTGGACACCGCTCTCCGTCTGGTATAACGATGCCGGACAGGCGCTACATTATGAAATTTTCGACGACGCCAATTTTATGGTGCTGGTGGAACCAGAGATTATCCTCAAAGCACCACAACAATATCTACTGGCGGGGATCGGCGACACACTGGCGAAATGGTATGAAGCGGTGGTGCTGGCTCCACAACCAGAAACCTTGCCGCTAACCGTGCGTCTGGGGATCAATAATGCGCAGGCCATCCGCGATGTTTTATTAAGCAGTAGCGAACAGGCGCTGCTCGATCAGCAAAATCAGCAGTTAACGCAATCATTTTGCGATGTGGTTGATGCCATTATCGCCGGGGGCGGAATGGTGGGAGGTCTGGGCGATCGTTTTACGCGTGTAGCGGCGGCTCATGCCGTACATAACGGTCTGACTATCCTACCGCAAACCGAGAAGTTTCTCCACGGCACCAAAGTCGCCTACGGCATTCTGGTGCAAAGCGCCTTGCTGGGACAAGATGATGTGCTGGCGCAATTAACCGAGGCGTATCACCGTTTTCATCTGCCGACTACGCTGGCGGAGCTGGAAGTGGATATCAATAATCAGGCGGAGATCGACAAAGTGATTGCCCACACCTTACGTCCGGTGGAATCCATTCATTACCTGCCTGTTACACTGACACCAGATACGTTGCGTGCAGCGTTCGAAAAAGTGGAATCGTTTAAAGCCTGACGTACAAATTTAGCAGCAGCGCGCGCCGCCTTTTCCACCGTAGCGCGCGTCCTGCCGCTCACGGAAAAACTCTTCGTAGGTCATCGGCGTTTGATCGGGATGGTTAACCCGCATATGTTCGACATAGTTGTCGTAATCAGGCATACCAATCATCAGCTTCGCCGCCTGACCTAAATATTTTCCGGCTTTTGCCAGTGAATCAAACATCAATACCTCCGGTAATCAGATTGCTGAGAGAGTGCATTAATAGCTATCAACGCACTCGGTCAGTCCCCTCGCCCCACCGGGGAGAGGGTTAGGGTGAGGGGGAACCCTCGGCACTATGCCAACATTCGCCAACATCCCCCCTTACTCTGACTTTAGTGCGCGCCTTTCGCCTGCGCTACGATCTCCTCAACATTTTCCGGCATTGGCTCATACGGCGTTTCTTTCGCCGTTGGCTTCGGCTCTTTCAATGCCGCCAGTGCCGTCTTAATCGAGAACAGCGCCAGAACCACCACAACCACCATAAAGAAGATGGTCAACCCGGCATCCAGACGGTTGTTGAACACCAGTTGCGCCAGTTGTGACTCAGTATACTGCGACGGAATATTACCGCTGTCGATCATTGCCTGGAACTTGTTAGCAATGGACAGGAAGCCCACTTTCGCATCCGGGCTGAACGCTTTCTGCCAGCCTGCGGTCAGGGTACAAATCAGCAGCCAGGCTGTTGGCACCAGCGCCACCCAGGCGTAACGTTGACGTTTCATCTTGAACAGCACTACGGCACAGAGCATCAGCGCCATCCCTGCCAGCATCTGGTTGGCAATACCAAACAGCGGCCACAGGGTGTTAATACCGCCCAGCGGATCGACCACGCCCTGATGCAGGAAGTAGCCCCACGCCAGCACACACAGCGCCGTTGCCAGCAGGTTAGCAGGCAGAGAATCTGTCCGTTTCAGACCCGGAGACACCACGCCCAGCAAATCCTGCAACATAAAGCGCGCAGCACGCGTACCCGCATCTACCGCCGTCAAAATAAACAGTGCTTCAAACAGAATGGCGAAGTGATACCAGAAGGCCACATCCATCATGCCGCCCAGCGCACCGTGCAGAATGTAGGCCATCCCCACTGCCAGCGTCGGCGCACCGCCCGCACGGGAAATGATCGACTGTTCACCCACTTCGCTGGCAATCTGGTTTAACGTATCCGGAGTTATCGCAAAGCCCCAGCTACTCACCACCTGCGCCGCAGAAGCGACCACATCCGCCGTCCCTGCCGGAGCCAGCACCGCCATCGGGCTGTTCATAGCGAAGTACACGCCCGGATCGATGATACAGGCAGAAACCAACGCCATAATCGCCACGAAGGATTCCATCAGCATTCCGCCATAGCCGATAAAGCACGCCTGACCTTCGTTCGCCAGCATCTTCGGCGTGGTGCCGGAAGAGATCAGCGCATGGAAGCCAGACACCGCGCCACAAGCGATGGTGATAAACAGGAACGGGAACAGGTTACCGGTCCATACCGGGCCAGTGCCATCGACAAATTTGGTCAGCGCAGGCATGGTCAGCGTCGGGCGCATGATCAAAATGCCTACCGCCAGACCGACGATAGTCCCGATTTTCAGGAAGGTAGAGAGGTAGTCACGCGGAGCCAGCAGCAGCCATACGGGCAGCACCGCCGCCACAAAACCGTAACCCACCAGCATCCAGGTCAACTGCACGCCGGTAAAATCAAAGTACGGTGCCCAGGTTGGGCTTTCTGCCACCCAACCTCCAGAGATAATGGCGAAAATCAGGAACACCAGGCCAATGACCGACACTTCGCCAATACGACCTGGACGCAGATAGCGCAGATAGATCCCCATAAACAGCGCCAGCGGAATGGTGAACGCAACGGTATACGTTCCCCACGGGCTATGGGTCAGGGCTTTCACCACGATCATCGCCAGCACTGCAAGGATGATGACCATGATCATAAAGCAGGCAACCAGCGCAATCACCCCGGCGGTTGGCCCCATCTCTTCTTTGACCAGCTCACCCAGCGAGCGACCGTCACGGCGCGTGGAAACAAACAGCACCATGAAATCCTGTACCGCACCGGCGAGAACCACCCCAGCAAGCAGCCAGATCATCCCCGGCAGGTAGCCCATTTGCGCTGCCAGCACCGGCCCCACCAACGGACCAGCTCCGGCAATGGCCGCAAAATGGTGACCGAACAGCACTTTCTTATCCGTCGGCACATAATCCAGACCGTCGTTATGGCGCACCGCTGGCGTCATACGCGTCGGGTCAACCGCCAGCACATTTTTGGCGATATACAGACCATAAAAACGATAAGCGATCAGATAGATACAGACCGACGCCACCACAATCCACAGCGCGTTGATCTGTTCCCCACGATTTAAAGCAATGTATCCCAGAGCAAATGCTCCCATTACAGAGAGCACTGTCCAGACGAGGTATTTCCCTGATTTGTTCATAGTTGTTATCCGTGTGCGTGTCCATAGAGATGTTACATTTTGTTTCTATAACATCTTTGTACAATTTAACAACACAGCAACCATGTAAATCGGAGTTGAAACCAATATTTAACTTAACAATGTTAACTCGATCACTCCGTTAACCGAGTTTTCCTGCAATCTCATTTAATTCTGTCGGGCTCATCCCAAAACTGCCGTACCCAGCCGACAAGTGCAGCAACGCCGCCCCTGTTCATCGAAAACAACAATTTCCCAACTCTGATTTTGCCGCCCAAGATGCAGCGGCTGGCAGACGCCACGTACCTTGCCTTCAGACACCGGGCGATGATGGGTGGCGTTAAGTTCCGTGCCCACCACACACTGTCCGTCGCGGGTCATCATAAATCCGGCCATCGATCCCAGCGTTTCCGCCAGCGCCGCCGACGCGCCGCCATGCAGCAGGCCAAACGGCTGATGAGTACGGGTATCAACCGGCATTTCGGCTTCCAGCACATCATCGCCCAGACGGGTATACACAATTCCCAGATGCGCCACCATTGTGTTATCGCTGGTGGCGTTCAGCTCGTCGAGCGTTAAATGGCGTTTCCAGATCATGCTTATGCCCCCAGCGTTGAGCCGCCATCGACCACAATATCCTGTAGGGTGATATGGCTGGCGAGATCAGAGGCGAGGAACAAAATCGTATTGGCGATCTCCTGTGGACGGGCGATTTTCCCCAGCGGAATGCCGAGTTTAAACTGCTCGCCAAAGCCGCGAATACGCTGTTCTTCGGCGTCATCGCTCACCCACAGCGTGCGTTGCATATCGGTGTCGGTGGAGCCGGGCGAAACCACGTTACAGCGCACGCCGCTACCCGCCAGTTCCAGCCCGACGCTCAACGCCAGGCTTTTCAGCGCCGCTTTCGACGCACCATAAGCACTCATACCAATACGCGGCGTGTGTGCAGCGTCGGACGCTACCGTAACAATCGCCCCGCCCCGCTGACGGCGAAACTGGTTCATGGTTTGCTGAAACAGGTTAAATGCGCCGCCAACGTTGACCGCAAAGGTCTGCTGCCAGTCTTCTTTGCTGAGCTGATCGGTCGCGCCCATGCGTAAAATTCCCGCTGCATTGACCAGCACGTCCAGTCGTTCCGTTTCCGCTAACAGCCGCTGACACACTTGCGCCACCTGCCCGGCGTCGGCTACATCCATCACTTCGGTCGCAAAGGGATATTGCTCCTGAGTGAACACCCGATCAAAGCCCGTGACCTTCGCACCCGCTTCAACAAATGCCAGCGCCGTGGCGTAACCGATACCTTTCCCCGCACCGGTTACCCAGACATTTTTGCCGCTGAAATCCATTATTTCACCTCGCGGGAGAGCAGTTTCCACCAGGCATCAATGGTTGGGTTTTTCGCCAGCATGACAAAATCGATATCGCCATGTACTTTGCGCCAGCGCGCCGCCAGCGCCATCATGCGCACCGAATCCAGACCGTAGTCGATCAGGTTGTCGTCATCGAACGGTTCATCGGACTCATCCAGCAGCGGCAGGATCACCTCACGCAGCGCCGCTTTACTGGAAGGGATTGGTGCTGGCAGTAACTCTTCGGTCATCACCACCCGACCAGAACGTCCGGCCACATATTTCAGCGACATCAAATGCTCGTCACGGCTGAAATCGGCCAGCGCATCCGCCACCATAAACGGTTTAATATCGCGCATAAATGCGTCGGTTGCGGTGGTCATACAGCCAATGTGGGCATATACCCCGGTAATAATCAGCTGGTTACGTCCACTCTCTTTGAGCATTTGCTCCAGCGGAGAACGATGAAACGCGCTGTAGCGCCACTTCACCAGCACCGTGTCGTCGGCATCTGGCGTCAGGCGATCCACCACCTTTTGCTGTTCCGGCGAACGGGTCAGGCCCGGTCCCCACATATCATTCAACAGCGCCCGATCTTCATCGCTCTGCTCTTTCGGCTGGGCGGTGTAATAAACCGGGATATTGTGCTGTTTGCAGTAGTCGCGTAGTGCCGCAATATTCGCGATCACCTGTTCCATCATCGGACAGTTCTCGCCCCAGAAGCTGACGAAATAGTCCTGCATATCATGAATTAACAGCGCGGCGCGTTGCGGTTCAAATGCCCAGTCGACTTTATTTTGCGGAATATCGTGAGACTCCGGCAGTGCGTAAGCCTGTAATTTTGGAATAGCCATCGTGTTCTCTCCTTCAGGCTGAAGCGCGTGACGCCAGCCACTGACGTAATTGTTTTTTATCGACTTTCCCGACCGCCGTCAGCGGAAGTGAATCCACACACTCCACGCGATCCGGTAATTTAAATTCGGCGATGCCCTGCTCACGCAGGAAGCGACGCACCTGCACCGCGCGCAGCGGCTCTTTTACCACCAGATAAGCGCAGCTTTTTTCGCCCATCAGTTCGTCTTCCATGCTCACCAGTGCGGCGTAGATCACCGCCGGATGGCGCAGCAGCAGGTTTTCGATCTCTTCGGCAGCGATCTTCTCGCCGCCACGGTTGATCTGATCTTTCTCGCGCCCCTGCACGGTGATATAACCGTCGGGATCAATAGAGATCAGATCGCCGGAACAGTAAAAACCGTTGGCATCAAAGGCGCTGGCATTGTGCTGCGGGCTTTTGTAATAGCCACGGAAGGTGTACGGACCGCGCGTCATCAGGCGTCCGACTTCCCCTTGCGGCAGTGGATTTCCTTCAGCATCGGCAACCCACACTTCATCGTCCGGGCACATTGGGTAACCCTGGGTATGGATAATTTTCTCCGCGCTATCATCAAGACGGGTGTAGTTCACCAGCCCTTCCGCCATGCCAAACACCTGCTGTAACTGGCAGCCAATCTCTGCGGGAATACGCGCCGCAAGCGTGGCAGAAAGACGTGCACCACCGACCTGTAACAGTTTCAGCGAGGCAAGCTGCGCTCGGCTTTCGCCTTCAGCCAGTGCCTGCAACCACAGGCTGACTGCTGGCGGCACCAGCGCGGTGACGTTCACCTGATGTTTTTCAATCAATGGGAAGCAAAGCGTGGCGCTGGGATCGGCCGCCAGAACAACCGTTCCCCCGGCAAGAAAGACGCCCAGCGATCCTGGCGAACTCATGGCATAGTTATGAGCCGCCGGGATCGCACACAGGTAGCGTGTCTGTTGTGTGAACTGACAAATCTCGATGCTACGACGCACGCTGTAGTAGTAGTCGTTATGAGTGCGCGGGATCAGTTTCGGTGTGCCGGTGGTGCCGCCGGAAAGCTGGAAATAGGCCACTTCATCAGCAGGTGACGGCGTGGCAGTAAAATCCTCTGCCTGATGGTTAAACGCATCCTGCAAATTGTGCTCGCCGCTATCGTTCAGCAGTTGCACCACACGAATAGAGGAATGTTCTGTGACGAAAGTATTGAGGAAATCATCCCCGCTAAACAGCGCATGTTGGCGATCGGCAATCAGCAATGCGGGTTCAATCTGGCTGGCATAGGCGTTCAGTTCACTACGCTGATGGCTGAACAGCGCCAGAACCGGCGCAACGCCCAGTTTCAGCAGGGCAAAAAAGGTAATGTACAGTTCAGCGACATTGCCCAACTGTACCAGCGCGGTTTCGCCGGGTTTAATGCCCTGACGGCGCAAGCTACAGGCGAGATTATCCGCCGCCTGATTCAGCTCCCGGTAACTCAACTGCCGCTCGCCGTCGATAACCGCGATACTGTCACTCGCGGCGTGGCGGTTCAGAATGTCGGTTAACGGCAAATCCTGCCAGTAGCCTTTTTCCCGATAGCGACGGGCAAACTCTTCCGGCCAGCGGGTGAATGGAATGCTCATCCTCGCTCCTTAATGCAATCCAAAAACGTTCAACATGGTAGAAAGTTTGACGCCTGTTTCGCGCCACTCACCCAACGGTGACGACGCAGGCACAATCCCCGCCCCGGCAAACAGACGCACCTGATTTTTCCGCAATTTTGCGCAGCGGATGGTCACCACCCACTCGCCGTTACCTTCGCTGTCGCACCAGCCGACAATGCCGCCAAACAGTTCGCGGTCGAACGGTTCCAGTTCAGCAATAACCTGGGTCGCGGCCTGATGCGGGAAACCGCTCAGCGCGGGGGTCGGATGCAGCAGGCAGGCCAGTGTCAGTGCGTTTTCTTGCGAATTAGCTTTACCTTCAAAGGGTGTTGCGAGATGCCACAGCGTCGGCGTGGTGATCAATTGTGGGGAGGAAGGAACGTGTAACTCACTACTGCGTTCGCGCAGTACCTCTTTCATCGCCTGAGTCACCAGTTCATGTTCATGGCGGTCTTTTTCTGACGCCAGTAGACGATTACCTGCTTCGCGATCGAGCACTTCATCCGGCTGACGGCGCGCGGAACCGGCTAACGGAATGGAGCTAAAACGCTCGCCGTCTTTGCGCAGCAGCAGTTCCGGGCTGGCACCGAGCAGAACTCCACCATCGGACAGCGGGACATGGAAGTTGTAACTAACCGGGTTTTGCGCGATCAACCGTTCCAGTAGTACCCCGCTGTCAATGGCGGCGTCGGTGGTGATATCAATCAACCGTGATAACACCACTTTGTCGACCTGCGGCGTGGCAGTGAGTGCAGCGGCGCGGGCGACCATCTGTTCAAAAGTAGCTTGCTCCGGAATTGCCTGACGTTCTACCACGTTCAGCGCCTGGCTGCGGGTGAAACGGCGCGCGGAAGCTTGTTTTTCTTTACGGGAGAATGGCTGCCAGGATTCGGGAATATACAGCGACGAAGGCTGACGTGGATCGAAGGGAATCGCCCCGACCATCACCGGATTTTTGATGCCCTGCGCTTTGGCATCAGCAAACAGCGCGGCGAGTTTTTGCTGGAAGGGACTGTCGGGCGAATCCCCGTTCACAGCAGGTTCATCGAAGCGGGCGAAACATCCTGACGTCGTAAAACTGCGGTACGGCGACATAAAGAAAAAGCGATTGGGCGCAAGTGTTGCCATGGTCTGCTGTACTTCCTCAGCCAGTGACGTATCCATATCATCCTCCATAAAATGATAAAGGCTTTAATAATGATTATCATTTATATTTTCGGTCGCTAACCTAAAAGCAAACGCGCACTATGTCAACTCTTGAGGCAACGCAATCTGCAACTCAGGGTTGCATCTGGTTGTGGTTACAATGAAAATGAGAAGCATTATTGATGGATTCGCATAAGCGCAATGTGATGTCCTGCGCCGTTCTGCCCCCTCTCCCTTCCAGGGAGAGGGCTGGGGTGAGGGTCAGTGTTCGCACCAGTGCTGGCTG
>NZ_AEJZ01000050.1:0-6925 GCF_000208525.1 Escherichia sp. TW14182 | reverse complement strand
AGCCCACATCCATGTGGGCTGCCCCGGCCTCCAGGGAACGCCTCGGCGATTTTGACGCCACCAACACCGGAGCTGTTTGTAAATCAAGTACACAAAACATCTAATGACTAACCTGACTACCTATATGTCATATCTGGTTTATCTGATATTTTAAAATATCATCTTAAATACGCCAGTCACCACCAGTAGCCCAATCAGGAAAATAATCAATACAGCCCAGAGTATAATTTTCATTGGCGTTCCTTTATTTGTGAGTGCTGAGTAAGTATAGGAAAAAATAAAACCCTTTGCCGTTATTCATAACCGATTAAGATAAATCGGAGAATATCATTTACTTACTGTATGTTTTTCTGGATATGTCGTTCTATTGCCAGTGATGTATTGCCACGCGAAACTAAAAAATATATCGCAACACACGGTAATCTCCGCGCACCTTTTCTTACCTGATTATTCACCCATGAATCGTGATTCCTTTTATCCAGCCATCGCCTGTTTTCCGCTGTTACTGATGCTGGCCGGGTGTGCGCCTATGCATGAAACCCGCCAGGCGTTAAGCCAGCAAACGCCCGCTGCACAAGTTGACACCGCATTACCCACGGCGCTGAAAAATGGTTGGCCAGACAGCCAATGGTGGCTGGAGTATCACGATGATCAACTCACTTCATTAATTAACAATGCACTACAGAACGCACCGGATATGCAGGTGGCTGAACAGCGCATTCAACTGGCTGAAGCACAGGCGAAGGCAGTTGCCACTCAGGATGGTCCGCAGATCGACTTTTCTGCGGATATGGAGCGGCAAAAAATGTCGGCAGAAGGGTTAATGGGGCCGTTTGCTCTGAACGATCCTGCCGCAGGTACGACCGGTCCGTGGTACACCAACGGTACTTTTGGCTTAACGGCGGGCTGGCATCTTGATATCTGGGGAAAGAATCGGGCGGAGGTTACTGCTCGCCTGGGTACGGTTAAAGCACGGGTGGCGGAACGCGAGCAAACTCGCCAATTGCTGGCTGGCAGCGTGGCACGTCTGTACTGGGAGTGGCAAACCCAGGCGGCGTTAAATACTGTCTTGCAGCAAATCGAAAAAGAGCAGAACACCATTATCGCGACCGATCGCCAGTTGTATCAAAACGGAATTACCTCTTCGGTTGAAGGTGTGGAAACCGATATTAATGCCAGTAAAACCCGGCAGCAGCGCAACGATGCGGCGGGAAAAATGAAAATTATTGAGGCGCGGTTAAGTGCGCTGACTAACAGCCAGACGAGCGCCTTAAAGCTGCATCCGGTCGTGCTGCCTGAAGTGACAAGTCAGCTTCCTGATGAACTGGGTTATTCCTTGCTGGCACGCCGTGCCGATTTGCAGGCGGCGCACTGGTACGTTGAATCATCCTTAAGCAGCATCGACGCGGCAAAAGCGGCCTTTTACCCCGACATAAACCTGATGGCCTTCCTGCAACAAGATGCATTGCACTTAAGCGATCTGTTCCGCCATTCCGCGCAGCAAATGGGCGTTACGGCAGGCCTGACGCTACCCATTTTCGATAGCGGTCGTCTTAACGCCAATCTCGATATTGCGAAAGCCGAAAGCAACTTGTCTATCGCCAGCTACAACAAAGCGGTGGTTGAAGCGGTAAATGACGTGGCGCGGGCAGCCAGTCAGGTTCAGACACTGGCGGAGAAAAACCAGCATCAGGCGCAAATTGAGCGCGATGCCCTGCGAGTCGTTGGTCTGGCGCAGGCGCGTTTTAACGCGGGCATCATTGCTGGTTCCCGCGTCAGCGAGGCAAGAATCCCGGCGCTGCGTGAGCGGGCGAACGGTCTGCTCTTGCAGGGGCAGTGGCTGGATGCCTCCGTTCAACTCACCGGCGCACTGGGTGGGGGCTACAAACGCTGATGATATGCGCCTTCTATACTTAACGTTTATTCAGCGTTAAGTGGAGAACTCTATGGCACAGGTCGCGATAATTACCGCCTCCGATTCGGGGATCGGTAAAGAGTGCGCGTTATTACTGGCGCAACAGGGTTTTGATATAGGCGTTACCTGGCACTCAGATGAAGAAGGGGCAAAAGAAACCGCGCGTGAAGTGGTTAGCTACGGCGTCCGTGCGGAGATGGTGCAACTGGATCTCGGCAATCTACCAGAAGGTGCGCAGGCGCTGGAGAAACTCATTCAACGACTGGGGCGTATTGATGTGCTGGTGAATAACGCGGGAGCGATGACCAAAGCGCCGTTTCTTGATATGGCTTTTGATGAGTGGCGCAAGATTTTTACCGTTGATGTCGATGGTGCTTTTTTATGCTCGCAAATTGCCGCCCGCCAGATGGTGAAACAGGGGCAAGGTGGTCGCATCATCAACATTACATCGGTACATGAACATACGCCGCTGCCGGATGCCAGCGCCTACACCGCCGCTAAACATGCACTCGGCGGGTTAACCAAAGCGATGGCGCTCGAACTGGTCAGGCATAAGATTCTGGTGAATGCGGTCGCGCCAGGTGCCATCGCCACGCCGATGAACGGCATGGATGACGGCGACGTGAAGCCCGATGCAGAGCCATCAATTCCCTTGCGGCGTTTCGGCGCAACGCATGAGATTGCCAGTCTGGTGGCCTGGCTATGTTCCGAAGGCGCAAATTACACCACCGGGCAGTCGTTGATTGTCGATGGCGGTTTTATGCTGGCGAATCCGCAGTTTAAACCGGAGTAGCGCAATGGGATATGTGGATATTTCAATGGGTATGTTGTAGGCATGATAAGACGCGCCAGCGTCGCATCAGGCATGGAACACCTGGTTCCGGATGCGGCGCGAACGACTTATCTGTGGCAACTGCTTTACGCCTGATTATCCGGCTTTTTCTTCCCGCGCCGTTTCAGCCACCAGCGCACGCCAACCACCAGAACCACGGCCAGAATCAACCAGACCCAGTGTTTCAGATGCTGATCAAGACTGTGCAACCACGGCGCAATCACCTGACCACCGGCGTAACCGATAGTGGTAAAAATCAACGCCCAGGCAAAAGCGCCGAGAATATTCAGCGGCAGAAAGATTTTCGGTGGCAACTGGCTGGCACCAATCAGCGTCGGGCCAATGACCCGAAAGCCATACATAAAACGCGTGCCAATAACAAACAGATACGGATGGCGCTGGATCAGTTTCTGTGCCCGCTCAATTTTATCCTGATGCTTTGAGATACGACGCAACAGCTTGCCGCCAAACCGCCGTCCGCACAGATAAAGCACCTGGTCGCCAATCATGCCGCCAAGCGCCACAGAAAGAACCACCAGCGGGAATTTTAATAATCCCTGATGTGCCGCAACGCCTCCCAGCAAAGTCACGGTTTCACCCTCAGCCAGACTGCCGAGCACCAGCGCGGCATAACCATATTGTGAGATGAGTGTATTGAGATCCATAGGCCAGTCTGTCTCCCTTTGGTTGCCTGTAAGCATACACCCTGTGAATTGTTTGCGCAGAAAAAGGCGTTTCATCACGCGACGCAAATTTCACGACAGGGCAAAAAATAACCACAAGCTGACTTATACTTGAACTGTCAGGTTCAGCAACTCACAAAAAGGGGGCGGTATGAGCCATGTCTGGGGACTGTTTTCCCATCCCGATCGTGAAATGCAGGTGATTAATCGTGAAAACGAAACGATTTCTCATCACTACACCCACCACGTTTTGCTGATGGCGGCGATTCCGGTGATCTGTGCCTTCATTGGCACCACGCAAATTGGCTGGAATTTTGGCGATGGCACTATCCTGAAGTTATCCTGGTTTACCGGACTGGCGCTGGCTGTCCTGTTTTATGGCGTTATGCTGGCAGGGGTCGCGGTGATGGGGCGAGTCATCTGGTGGATGGCGCGCAAATATCCGCAACGTCCATCGCTTGCGCACTGTATGGTCTTTGCCGGATATGTCGCAACGCCGCTGTTTTTAAGCGGCCTGGTGGCGCTTTATCCGCTGGTTTGGCTGTGCGCGCTGGTCGGCACGGTGGCGCTGTTTTACACCGGCTATCTGCTTTATCTCGGTATTCCGAGCTTCCTGAATATCAACAAAGAGGAAGGTCTTAGTTTCTCCAGTTCGACGCTGGCGATTGGCGTACTGGTGCTGGAAGTGCTGCTCGCTATTACCGTTATTCTGTGGGGGTACGGTTATCGGCTGTTCTAGAAAGTTCTTTTGCGTTGCATTGCTGACGTAAATGTCAGCAATGCAGCATTTCCTCACGATTCTCCTTTGACGATCGCACTTTTTGCTCGTTATGATGGCGTCGCTAGCCTCAGTAAATCCTTACTCCGGCGGTGCGCAACCCGTGCGCGTGAACCACTATCTGAATGCTCATCATGCCGAAATTTCGAGTTTCTTTATTTAGCCTGGCTCTAATGCTGGCTGTGCCTTTTGCACCACAGGCCGTTGCGAAAACGACCGCCGCTACCACAGCTTCGCAGCCGGAAATCGCTTCCGGTAGTGCGATGATTGTTGATCTGAATACCAACAAAGTGATCTATTCGAACCACCCGGATCTGGTGCGTCCGATTGCGTCAATCACCAAATTAATGACCGCAATGGTGGTGCTTGACGCACGACTGCCGCTGGATGAAAAACTGAAAGTGGATATCAGCCAGACGCCAGAGATGAAAGGGGTCTATTCGCGCGTGCGACTGAACAGCGAAATCAGCCGTAAAGATATGCTGTTGTTGGCGCTGATGTCTTCGGAAAACCGCGCGGCGGCAAGCCTGGCGCACCATTATCCTGGTGGTTATAACGCTTTTATTAAAGCGATGAATGCGAAAGCGAAGTCGCTCGGAATGAACAACACGCGCTTTGTTGAACCGACCGGGTTGTCGGTGCATAACGTTTCGACGGCCCGTGACCTGACCAAATTGCTGATTGCCAGCAAACAATATCCGTTGATCGGTCAGTTGAGTACCACCCGTGAAGATATGGCGACCTTCTCTAATCCGACGTACACCCTGCCGTTCCGCAATACTAACCATCTGGTTTATCGCGATAACTGGAATATTCAGTTAACCAAAACCGGTTTTACCAATGCCGCAGGGCATTGCCTGGTGATGCGCACGGTTATCAATAATAAACCGGTGGCGCTGGTGGTGATGGATGCATTTGGCAAATATACCCATTTTGCCGATGCCAGCCGCCTGCGTACCTGGATTGAGACCGGTAAAGTGATGCCTGTTCCGGCTGCGGCGTTGAGCTATAAAAAACAAAAAGCCGCTCAGATGGCGGCGGCGGGGCAGACGGCACAGAACGATTAAGTTTGCTTGCCTGTAGGCCGGATCAGGCGTTTACGCCGCATCCGGCATTCGGGCACGATGCCTGATGCGATGCTGGCGCATCTTATCAGGCCTACATCTGCATCAGGCATCCGGCTATATTTACTCTGCTTCCTGCCAGTTTTTCCGCTTGCTGGTTTTACCGATCCCAGGGTTCATACTGTTGGTTGGATCGTTCTCGCGATAAAACTTCTGCAACGTCTCCGGTGCTTTATACAAATGACCGACGTTATGCTCGGCAGGATATTGCGCGCCGCGCTGGCGTAACAGCTCCAGCATTTGTTCCTTCAACGCATGTACATCCACACCTTTTTTGACGATGTAATCCTGGTGGAAGACATAGCACATAAAATGGCCGTAATAGAGCTTGTGTACCAACTGGCTGTCGATCTCCGGTGGCAAATGCTCATACCACTCGGTATCGTTACGCCGCAGAGCAATATCCAGAGCCAGAATGTCTTCGACTTCATCGGAATGCACGGCCTGATAACGAATTGCCGCCCCCGCAGCGGCGAAACGGTGTAAAAATGCTTTGCTGCCTTCCTCCGGCGTACAGACAAAGAAATCACCTTCAGCCTGTTTGAAATAATCCACCAGCCACGATTTCGCTTCGCCAATGCCATCGCCCGCCATTTTTAACAGCAGATGATGTTCATATTTATCGCGCCAGCTGTTCATGCGCGGGGGTAAATGGCTGGGGAACAGATGACCGAATTTTTGCATCGCACGGTCGGTAAAATGCGGACGGAAGAATTTCACTTTCTCCAGCATCGCATCGGTACGCCCTTTGATGTTAAAGAAGAGAGGCATCTTGTCGGTGCCAAGTTTATCGATCATCAGGAAGGTGTCTTTGCCATATTTTTCCGCGATATCGTAGATATCCCGATGCATATATTCCCCTGCAACCGGCAGATTTTCGAAATTAGCCAGAATATGGCGGCGGATTTCAGTCAGCACTTCCGGCTGATTGGTGCCTATATAAAACACCTGCTGATTTTTTTCTGCTTCGAAGGTATCAAGACGTACCGCGAATACTGCCAGTTTTCCGGCGCAACCGGAGGATTCAAACAGGCGATCCGGGTCGGCGTTATAACGTGCGGGTGTGTCGGCTTCAATATCCCTAACGCGGTGAACATAATCATAATCGTGGGCGTGACGACCATCGTGGCGAACATCATCTTCTTTGATACGATCGTCATCCAGCTTGCTGAGGATCTGCTCTGGTGTTTCGCCCAGATCAATCCCCAGATGGTTCACCAGCGTCAGTTTGCCGTCTTCATTTATGCGCGCGAATAACGACATTTCGGTATATGCCGGGCCACGCTGCACCAGCGAGCCGCCGGAATTATTACAGATACCGCCGATGACCGATGCACCTATGCACGACGAACCAATCACCGAGTGCGGTTCGCGACCCAGCGGTTTGAGAGCTTTTTCCAGCGAATAGAGCGTGGTGCCAGGATATGCCAGCACTTGTTCGCCCTTGCCGAGAACGTGCAGTTTGTCGAGACGCAGGGTGCTGATGATCACGATATCGCGATCATAGTCGTTACCGTTTGGCGTCGAGCCTTCGGTCAGACCGGTATTGGCGGCCTGCATCAGAATAATTTTGTCGGCGGTAACGCAGGCTTT
>NZ_AEJZ01000051.1:0-43621 GCF_000208525.1 Escherichia sp. TW14182 | reverse complement strand
ATTTTTTGTTCTGTGGCGCCCCCCCCCCGCCGGTGCCGACAATATCGGCAAACAGATAATCCGGGCGCGGGAACGGCGCAGCGTTTTCCAGAAGCGCAGTTGCTGCTCCGGCGATTTCGTTCGGGTGTTCGCCACGAATTTTCATGCTCACCAGCGCCGCCGCCAGTTGTTCCGGCTTCAGTTCACCACGTACCACTGCTGAAAATAGCTGGTGGCTTTCCTGCTGGCTAAGGGTCTGCGCCTGATACAGTTTTTCCAGAATCGGTTGCAGCGTGTTGGTGGGTTCCAGCTTTTGCTGCGCCCAGGCCAGCGTTTGTTCCAGCAAGCGAGCGCCCTGGGTGGTGAGAATGGATTCCGGATGGAACTGGAATCCACAGACGCGATCCGCATCATGACGAACCGCCATCACCATGCCATTAAAATAGGCGTTGATGGTTAAACCGGCCGGAATGTTACTGCCCACCAGCGAGTGATAACGCGCCACTGGCAGAGGGTTTGTTAACCCGGCAAACATCGCCTGACCGTCATGTTCAATGCTCGACGCTTTACCGTGCAGAATTTCGCCCGCCTGGCCGACATAACCCCCATAGGCTTCGACAATCGCCTGATGACCGAGGCAAATGCCAATAATCGGCAGCTTGCCGCGCAGACGAGTAAGCAGTTCCGGCATGCAACCCGCTTCGCTCGGCACACCGGGGCCAGGAGAAAGCATCAGCACCGGATTGCTCATCGTCGCCAGGCGTTCAATTAAGGTCTGCGCCGGAATATGGTTGCGGTAAATCACCACGTTATGACCATTGCTGCGCAACTGATCTGCCAGGTTGTAAGTAAAAGAGTCGATATTATCGAGCAGCAGAATGTCAGCCATCAGAAAGTCTCCTGTGCATGATGCGCGGTGGCGATAGCGCGCAGTACAGCGCGGGCTTTATTACGGGTTTCGTCGGCTTCCGACTGCGGAACAGAATCAAGAACCACGCCAGCACCGGCCTGCACGGTGGCGATGCCGTTTTCCACCAGTGCCGAGCGGATCACAATGCAGGTGTCGAGATCGCCGTGTGCGGTGAAATAACCTACCGCGCCGCCGTAACTGCCGCGTCGACGACCTTCCGCTTCGGCAATTAACTGCATGGCGCGCACTTTCGGCGCACCGCTTAATGTGCCCATATTCATACAGGCGCGATAAGCGTGCAGGGCGTCAAGATCGTGGCGCAATTCACCGACAACGCGGGAGACGAGATGCATCACGTAAGAGTAACGGTCAACTTTGGTGAGGTCGGCAACGTAGCGGCTGCCGGGGGTGCAAATGCGTGCCAGATCATTACGGGCGAGATCCACCAACATCAGATGTTCCGAAAGCTCTTTATGGTCGGTACGCATCTCCAGTTCTATGCGGCTGTCGAGGTCTCTGTCCAGTGAACCATCGGCGCGACGACCTCGTGGGCGTGTTCCTGCAATCGGGTAGATTTCAATCTGGCGGCTGGTGGCGTCATACTTGAGCGAACTTTCCGGCGACGCACCGAACAGAGTGAAATCATCATCCTGCATAAAAAACATATACGGGCTGGGGTTACTCTTTTTCAGCACGTAATAGGCTGCCAGCGGTGACGGGCAGGGCAGTGAGAAACGGCGAGAGGGGACGACCTGGAAAATTTCTCCGGCGCGAATCGCTTTTTGCAACGAACGCACTACGCCACCGAACTCTTCATCGCTCTGATTACATTCACAACGCATATGCGGTACGGAAACCACTGGCAGCGGCGGCGCGGCTTCGGTCAGTTGCTGACGTAGTTCGTTCAGACGTGCAGTGAGACGCTGTTTTTCTTCTTCATTCGGCGCAAACAGGCTGGCCTGAATGCGGGTGCTTTTTTTCTGATGGTCAATTACCATCAGCGTTTCAGCGAGATAAAAACAGAAATCAGGGCAGTTATTTTCCGCTGACAATTGCGGTAAATCTTCAAACCCCGCGACCAGGTCATAAGAGAACAGGCCGCCAAAGAACATCGCTTCCCGTTCTTCCTTCGGTACATTCAACAGATTCTGCAATAAGCGGAAAGCGTCAAAAACCGAAAGGGAGCATAAGCGGGCGTCTTCATCCAGCAGTGGACTGACAGGGGGGAAGCGCAGCACACGGCAGTTTGGTGATTGTTCATTTTCCACCCCCGCAGGCAGGGCGTTATCCAGTAGTGTCAGCAGGGTTTCGCCATTGCCGGAAAGCGCCTGGATTGTGACAGTGTCACCTAGTGCTGTAATGCGCAGCGCACTGTCTACCAGCAGCAGGCTTTTTAAATCATCTTTGCTGTCGATATCTGCGGATTCCAGCAGCAGCGTTGCCGGACGATCCCCACACAACTGGTGAAAAAGCGCGGTGGGATTGTCGCGATAAGCGCCTTCGCAGGTTAGCAATTCGAGATTCGGTTTTTGTGTTTGCATTGTTATTCTCTAATTTTGTTCAAAAAAAAGCCCGCTGATTAGGCGGGCTGGGTATCTGATTGCTTTACGCATGGTGAATACACTGCCCGTTTCAGGAAGTGCGCCACCAACCTTTCAGTACGAAAATTGCTTTCATTGTCGATACCCTTTTTGCGTGAACTTGCGTACTAGTTAACTAGTTCAATGATTAATTGTCAACAGCTCATTTCAGAATATTTGCCAGAACCGTTATGATGTCGGCGCAAAAAACATTATCCAGAACGGGAGTGCGCCTTGAGCGACACGAATTACGCAGTGATTTACGACCTGCACAGCCATACGACAGCTTCCGATGGCTGTCTGACGCCAGAAGCATTGGTGCACCGTGCAGTCGAGATGCGCGTCGGCACCCTGGCGATCACCGACCATGACACCACAGCCGCAATCGCGCCAGCAAGAGAGGAAATTTCACGTTCGGGGTTGGCGCTGAATCTTATTCCCGGCGTGGAAATTTCCACGGTCTGGGAAAATCATGAAATTCATATTGTCGGGCTGAATATTGATATTACTCATCCGCTAATGTGTGAGTTCCTCGCGCAGCAGACAGAACGGCGCAATCAGCGGGCGCAGCTAATTGCCGAAAGACTTGAAAAAGCGCAAATACCTGGTGCGCTGGAAGGCGCGCAACGGCTGGCGCAGGGCGGCGCGGTGACGCGCGGTCATTTTGCTCGTTTCCTTGTGGAGTGCGGCAAAGCCAGTTCAATGGCGGATGTCTTTAAAAAGTATCTGGCGCGCGGGAAAACCGGATACGTTCCGCCACAGTGGTGTACAATAGAACAAGCTATTGATGTCATTCATCATTCTGGCGGTAAGGCGGTACTAGCTCATCCTGGGCGGTACAATCTTAGTGCTAAATGGCTGAAAAGATTGGTTGCGCATTTTGCCGAACACCACGGCGACGCGATGGAAGTCGCGCAGTGCCAGCAATCGCCCAATGAACGCACCCAACTGGCGACACTTGCGCGTCAGCACCATTTATGGGCATCACAAGGATCTGATTTTCATCAGCCATGCCCGTGGATCGAACTGGGTCGTAAACTCTGGCTGCCCGCAGGCGTTGAAGGCGTCTGGCAGCTATGGGAACAGCCGCAGAACACCACAGAGAGGGAATTATGAGCCAGTTTTTTTATATTCATCCTGATAACCCGCAGCAACGTCTGATCAACCAGGCGGTGGAGATCGTGCGTAAAGGCGGGGTGATTGTTTATCCAACTGATTCCGGCTATGCGCTCGGCTGTAAAATTGAAGATAAAAACGCGATGGAGCGTATTTGTCGTATTCGCCAGCTGCCGGACGGTCACAACTTTACCCTGATGTGTCGCGATCTTTCTGAACTCTCGACCTATTCCTTTGTGGATAACGTTGCGTTTCGTCTGATGAAAAACAACACGCCAGGTAACTATACCTTCATCCTTAAGGGGACGAAGGAAGTGCCACGCCGCCTGTTACAGGAAAAACGTAAAACCATCGGGATGCGCGTGCCGTCAAACCCCATCGCCCAGGCGTTACTTGAGGTGCTGGGGGAACCGATGCTTTCCACTTCGTTGATGCTGCCGGGCAGCGAATTTACCGAATCCGATCCGGAAGAAATTAAAGACCGTCTGGAAAAACAGGTGGATTTGATCATTCACGGCGGTTATCTCGGCCAGAAACCGACAACGGTCATCGACCTCACCGATGATACGCCAGTCGTGGTGCGTGAAGGCGTAGGTGATGTGAAGCCTTTCTTATAAAAAATTGCGTTCCACGGATGGAAGATTATGGCAGGGACATTTCGCTGCATTTTGCTGTTGATAGCTGGGATGCTTTACTCATCGCTGGGTTACGCGAAAAACATGGAGATTCCTTATCATGAAGAAGGGATCTCGCTCTTTGATGTTGAGGCCACCATGCAACCTGATGGGGTGCTCGACATTAAAGAGAACATTCATTTTCAGGCGAGAAATCAGCAGATTAAGCATGGATTTTATCGTGATTTGCCTCGATTATGGATGCAGCCTAATGGTGATGCGGCGCTGCTAAACTATCGCATTATTGGCGTCACTCGTGATGGTATTCCTGAACCCTGGCAACTTGACTGGCATATCGGGTTGATGAGTATTGTCGTGGGCGATAAGCAGCGTTTCTTGCCACAAGGCGATTATCATTATCAAATTCATTACCAGGTTGAAAATGCTGTACTGCGTGAGGGTGATTCTGACCTGCTTATCTGGAACGTAACTGGTAATAACTGGCCGTTTGAAATCTATAAGACCCGATTTTCACTCAAGTTGCCTGATATTACGGGTAATCCATTTAGCGAAATCGATCTCTTTACTGGAGAAGAGGGCGACACATATCGAAATGGCCGCATCCTTGAGGACGGAAGAATTGAATCCCGCGATCCGTTTTACCGTGAAGATTTCACTGCACTCTACCGTTGGCCTCATGCCTTGCTGGATAATGCCCCGGCACAACACACGACGAATATTTTTAGCCATCTTTTTTTGCCCTCAACATCGTCTCTTATCATTTGGTTACCGTGTCTGTTACTGGTGTGTGGATGGTTATATCTCTGGAAGCGCAGGCCACAATTTACGCCGGTAGATGTGAGTGAAACTGAAATCATTCCCCCAGATTACACGCCTGGCATGTTGCGTCTCGATGCGAAGCTGGTTTACGACGATAAAGGTTTTTGTGCCGATATCGTAAATCTGATTGTGAAAGGAAAAATTCATCTGGAAGACCTGTATGACAAGAACCAGCAAATCCTGATTCGTGTTAATGAAGGCGCGACCAGAAATAATGAGGTACTACTGCCCGCAGAGCAGTTATTACTGGAAGCGTTATTTCGTAAAGGCGATAAGGTCGTTCTTACGGGGAGACGCAACAGAGTCTTACGCAGGGCATTTTTACGGATGCAGAAATTTTATCTGCCGCGTAAAAAGTCTTCGTTTTACCGACCGGATGCGTTTTTGCAATGGGGCGGACTGGCGATATTAGCAGTCATTTTTTATGGAAACCTGAGTCCCGTTGGCTGGGCAGGTATGAGTCTGGTGGCTGATATGTTTATCATGACCTGCTGGCTTCTTCCTTTTTTGTTTTCTTCCCTTGCGCTTTTGTTTGCCCGCGATGATGACAAGCCTTGCGTTAATCGTGTAATCATCACTTTGTTTTTACCACTGATTTGTTCAGGCGTGGCTTTCTATTCTCTCTACATCAATGTCGGAGATGTGTTCTTTTACTGGTATATGCCAGCCGGTTATTTTAGTGCCGTTTTCCTGACGGGGTATCTTACCGCCCTGGGGTATATTTTTCTGCCACAGTTTACACAAACTGGGCAGCAACGTTATGCCCACGGCGAGGCTATCGTCAACTATCTTGCGCGTAAAGAGGCGGCAACGCACAGTGGGCGGCGGCGGAAAGGGGAAACACGGAAACTGGATTACACTTTGTTAGGTTGGGCGGTCTCGGCAAACCTTGGCAGAGAATGGGCAGCACGTATCACTCCGTCACTTACAGCGGCTATTCGCGCTCCGGAAATTGCCCGTAGCGGCGTTTTATTCTCATTACAGATGCACCTGAGTCTGGGAGCTAATACCAGTTTGTTGGGGCGAAGTTATTCCGGTAGTAGTGCCGGTGGCGGTGGCGCAGTTGGCGGAGGCGGTGGTGGCTGGTAATCAAGCTGATGTTAATCGAAACAAGCTTTAACCCTAAAGATAGTGTAGTATGTTGCGCCTCAAAGCCAGGCCAGTTAAAACGTCATGTCGTTGACTTAAGGCCGGAAGAGTTCGAACAGACTTTACTATCAGTGAGTCAGATGTAAGTTCTGACTCACTGTTGCACAAAGCATATCAGACGCCTGGGAAGGCGACACCAAAAGGAAGCTCTATGAGCGAAAAGCTACAGAAAGTGCTGGCGCGTGCCGGCCACGGTTCTCGCCGTGAAATCGAATCTATTATTGAAGCCGGCCGTGTGAGTGTTGATGGCAAAATTGCTAAACTCGGCGATCGCGTTGAAGTTACTCCTGGACTGAAAATTCGTATCGATGGTCACCTGATTTCGGTGCGTGAGTCCGCTGAGCAAATTTGTCGCGTGCTGGCCTATTACAAGCCGGAAGGTGAGTTATGTACCCGTAACGACCCGGAAGGGCGTCCAACAGTGTTTGACCGTCTGCCGAAGCTGCGTGGCGCACGCTGGATTGCCGTAGGTCGTCTCGACGTTAATACCTGTGGTCTGTTGCTGTTCACCACCGACGGTGAGCTGGCAAACCGTTTAATGCACCCAAGCCGTGAAGTTGAACGTGAATATGCCGTGCGTGTATTTGGTCAGGTTGACGACGCGAAACTGCGTGATTTGAGTCGTGGCGTGCAGTTGGAAGATGGTCCGGCAGCCTTTAAAACCATTAAGTTCAGCGGCGGCGAAGGGATCAACCAGTGGTACAACGTTACTCTGACCGAAGGCCGTAACCGTGAAGTTCGTCGTTTGTGGGAAGCGGTCGGCGTCCAGGTTAGCCGCCTGATTCGTGTGCGTTACGGTGATATCCCACTACCAAAAGGTCTGCCACGCGGTGGCTGGACGGAGCTGGATCTCGCCCAGACTAACTATCTGCGCGAACTGGTGGAGCTACCGCCAGAAACTAGCTCTAAAGTCGCTGTAGAAAAAGACCGTCGTCGCATGAAGGCGAATCAGATTCGTCGTGCGGTGAAACGTCACAGTCAGGTGAGCGGCGGTCGTCGTTCTGGCGGACGTAATAATAACGGTTAATCAAAGTATGCCGGACGTCATATCCGGCATTTTTACAGATTAGTAATCAATCCCTATCTGCGCTTTTACACCGGCATCAAACGCATGTTTGATGGGGCGTAATTCACTTACCGTATCCGCCAATTCAAGAATATCCCGATGACAACCACGACCCGTGATAATCACCGTCTGTTGATGTGGACGTTCATTTAACGCCTGCACCACTTCTTCCAGTGGCAAATAGTCATACGCCACCATATACGTCAGCTCATCGAGCAAAACCATATCCAGTGAGGAATCAGCCAGCATTCTTTTTGCATGTTGCCAGACTTCGCGGCAGGCGGCGGTATCGGACTCGCGGTTTTGTGTATCCCAGGTAAAGCCGGTTGCCATTACCTGAAACTCAACGCCGTGCGGCTCCAGCAGATTTCGTTCGCCATTAGGCCAGGTGCCCTTAATAAACTGCACGACGCCCACTTTTTTTCCGTGACCTACTGCGCGTGTTGCCGTACCAAATGCCGCTGTGGTTTTGCCTTTTCCATTGCCAGTAAAAACGATAATAATGCCGCGTTCATCCTGGGCCTGCGCCACACGGGCATCCACTTTTTCTTTAACTCGCTGCTGACGCTGTTGGTAGCGTTCATCACTCATTGGGAAATTCCTGGTTTACGGCCCGGTTGGGCGTCAAAGGTCATGCCGGTTTTACGGCGGCTATCATCGCCCATCAGCCAGAGGTAAAGTGGCATGATATCAGCGGGGGTTTTGAGTTTCTGCGGATCTTCCGTCGGGAAGGCGCTGGCACGCATGGCGGTGCGCGTACCGCCTGGGTTAATGCAGTTCACGCGCAGGCGCTGTTGATATTCATCGGCCAGTACCTGCATCATTCCTTCGGTGGCAAATTTTGAGGCAGCGTATGCACCCCACTTAGCCCGACCCTGACGCCCGACGCTTGATGAGGTAAAGACCAGCGAACCGGCGTCCGATTTGAGTAATAAAGGAAGCAGTGCCTGGGTCAGCATAAAGGTGGCATTAACGTTGACCTGCATGACATCCTGCCAGACCTGCGGATTTTGTTCACTCATCGGGCAAACTTCGCCAAGCAATCCGGCATTATGCAGAACGCCGTCCAGACGCGGATAATTAACGGCAATGCGCTGTGCCAGTTGATGGCAATCTTCGGATGTGCAGGTCAGTAAATCGAGAATAAACCACTGTGGATGACGTCCGGTCTCTTCGAATATACGCTGGGCGACCTGACGTAATTTTTCTTCATTACGTCCCAGTAAAATCACTGTCGCGCCATAACGCGCATAAGTCTGAGCGGCTTCACGACCAATGCCGTCGCTGGCGCCGGTTACCAGGATAATACGATCATTGAGTAAATCTTGTTTTGGTTGGTAATGCATGGCTACTCCTCAACGACATCATCAGTCGCGCTGCCAGTGTACTTTATGACTTTGAGGGGTTATGCCTTAAACAGAGGCGCATTTCAATCAGCCAGGGGCGATAACGCCGCAAAATGAATACTTTGTCATACTTTCTCGTCAAGAATATCTCTGCGAGACGGCTTAACGTGCCTGTTGTAAACTGTGAGGCAAAGCGTTGTTTAACCAAGGTGGGACTCGTGGAATTGTTGTCTGAATATGGTTTGTTTTTGGCGAAAATTGTCACTGTTGTTGTGGCGATTGCGGCTGTTGCCGCCATTATTGTCAATGTTGCTCAACGTAATAAACGCCAGCGTGGCGAGTTACGGGTTAACAATCTCAGCGAACAATATAAGGAGATGAAAGAAGAACTGGCAGCAGCGCTGATGGATCCGCATCAGCAAAAGCAGTGGCACAAAGCGCAGAAGAAAAAGCACAAGCAAGAAGCGAAAGCAGCGAAAGCAAAAGCCAAACTGGGTGAGGTGGTGACTGACAGTAAACCCCGCGTCTGGGTACTGGATTTCAAAGGCAGCATGGACGCGCATGAAGTTAACTCATTACGTGAAGAGATAACCGCAGTACTCGCGGCATTTAAGCCAAGGGATCAGGTTGTTTTGCGTCTGGAAAGCCCCGGCGGTATGGTTCATGGTTATGGCCTGGCAGCCTCACAATTGCGGCGTCTGCGCGATAAAAACATTCCTTTAACCGTTACGGTAGACAAAGTGGCTGCCAGCGGCGGGTACATGATGGCCTGTGTGGCGGACAAAATTGTTTCTGCGCCGTTTGCCATTGTTGGTTCCATCGGTGTGGTAGCGCAAATGCCCAACTTTAACCGCTTCCTGAAAAGTAAAGATATTGATATTGAACTGCATACTGCCGGGCAATATAAGCGCACGCTGACATTGCTGGGTGAAAATACTGAAGAAGGGCGCGAAAAATTCCGCGAAGAACTGAACGAAACACATCAGCTATTTAAAGATTTTGTAAAACGTATGCGTCCGTCTCTGGATATTGAAGAGGTGGCTACCGGTGAACACTGGTACGGGCAACAGGCGGTAGAGAAAGGCCTGGTTGACGAAATCAACACCAGTGATGAAGTGATTCTTAATCTGATGGACGGTCGAGAAGTGGTCAATGTGCGTTATATGCAGCGTAAACGGTTAATCGATCGGTTTACCGGCAGTGCGGCAGAGAGCGTCGATCGATTGTTGCTACGCTGGTGGCAGCGTGGGCAAAAGCCTTTGATGTAAAAGACAAACGCGAGGTTCAGGCCTCGCGTTTTGCTTTAATCTACCAGATGATATTTTTCCGAGAGCACGTGTGCCAGGTGTTTGAACATATTAAACACCGCAGTGCTTTTCGCTGTCGGCAGCCCTTGCTCATCTAAAAAGTAATCGCCAGTAAACACCAGCACGCCATTACGCTGCGTGACGCCGGTGGCTTCAATTCCTGCGAGTGTGTCCTCATGCTCACGAATGATTTTGTTGGCCTCTTTCAACAGCGTTTCGCGGTCGATGGGTTGTGTCTCTTTGTTCATTATTTACTCCTTAAACAAGGACATTAGTCTACGCCAGGCATGGCATGCAGACAAATATACCACGCTGGCGTCAGGAGCGCCTTACTGGCAACTTTGGATTTTGCATGCTAATAAAGTTGCGTAACGGATTTTATCAGGTACAGTGTGACGCTTTCGTCAATCTGGCAATAGATTTGCTTGACATTCGACCAAAATTCCGTCGTGCTATAGCGCCTGTAGGCCAAGACCTGTTAACTCAGTCACCGGAATTTTCGTGAACAGAGTCACGACAAGGGGTTGATATCCGCAGAGAGCGAGTCCATATCGGTAACTCGTTGCCAGTGGAAGGTTTATCAATGTGCGACGCATTCCTGGAAGAATCAAATTAGGTAAGGTGAATATGGGTAAAGCTCTTGTCATCGTTGAGTCCCCGGCAAAAGCCAAAACGATCAACAAGTATCTGGGTAGTGACTACGTGGTGAAATCCAGTGTCGGTCACATCCGCGATTTGCCGACCAGTGGCTCAGCTGCTAAAAAGAGTGCCGACTCTACCTCCACCAAAACGGCTAAAAAGCCTAAAAAGGATGAACGTGGCGCTCTCGTCAACCGTATGGGGGTTGACCCGTGGCACAATTGGGAGGCGCACTATGAAGTGTTGCCTGGTAAAGAGAAGGTCGTCTCTGAACTGAAACAACTGGCTGAAAAAGCCGACCACATCTATCTCGCAACCGACCTTGACCGCGAAGGGGAAGCCATTGCATGGCACCTGCGGGAAGTGATTGGGGGTGATGAAGCTCGCTATAGCCGAGTGGTGTTTAACGAAATTACTAAAAACGCGATCCGCCAGGCGTTCAACAAACCCGGCGAACTGAATATTGATCGTGTTAATGCCCAGCAGGCGCGTCGCTTTATGGATCGCGTCGTGGGTTATATGGTTTCTCCGCTGCTGTGGAAAAAGATCGCTCGCGGTCTTTCCGCCGGGCGTGTGCAATCCGTAGCGGTTCGCCTGGTGGTTGAGCGTGAGCGTGAAATTAAAGCGTTCGTGCCGGAAGAATTCTGGGAAGTCGATGCCAGTACGACTACGCCGTCTGGTGAAGCGTTGGCTTTGCAGGTGACTCATCAGAACGATAAACCGTTCCGCCCGGTCAACAAAGAACAAACTCAGGCTGCGGTAAGTCTGCTTGAAAAAGCGCGCTACAGCGTGCTGGAACGTGAAGACAAACCGACAACCAGTAAACCAGGCGCTCCTTTTATTACCTCTACGCTGCAACAAGCTGCCAGCACCCGTCTTGGTTTTGGTGTGAAAAAAACCATGATGATGGCGCAGCGTCTGTATGAAGCTGGCTATATCACTTACATGCGTACCGACTCCACTAACCTGAGTCAGGACGCGGTAAACATGGTTCGCGGTTATATCAGCGATAATTTTGGTAATAAATATCTGCCGGAAAGCCCGAACCAATACGCCAGCAAAGAAAACTCACAGGAAGCGCACGAAGCGATTCGTCCTTCAGATGTCAATGTGATGGCGGAATCGCTGAAAGATATGGAAGCAGATGCGCAGAAACTGTACCAGTTAATCTGGCGTCAGTTTGTTGCCTGTCAAATGACCCCAGCGAAATATGACTCCACCACGCTGACCGTTGGCGCGGGTGACTTCCGCCTGAAAGCGCGCGGTCGTATTCTGCGTTTCGACGGCTGGACGAAAGTTATGCCTGCGCTGCGTAAAGGCGATGAAGATCGTATTTTACCGGCTGTCGATAAAGGTGACTCCCTGTCGCTTGTTGAACTGACGCCTGCGCAGCACTTTACCAAGCCGCCAGCCCGTTTTAGCGAAGCTTCACTGGTTAAAGAACTGGAAAAACGCGGGATCGGTCGTCCGTCTACCTATGCGTCGATCATTTCGACCATTCAGGATCGCGGCTATGTGCGTGTGGAAAACCGTCGCTTCTATGCGGAAAAAATGGGTGAGATCGTTACCGATCGCCTGGAAGAAAATTTCCGCGAGTTAATGAATTACGACTTTACCGCGCAGATGGAAAACAGCCTCGACCAGGTGGCAAATCACGAAGCAGAGTGGAAAGCTGTACTGGATCACTTCTTCTCTGATTTCACTCAGCAGCTTGATAAAGCGGAAAAAGATCCGGAAGAGGGCGGTATGCGCCCGAACCAGATGGTTCTGACCAGCATTGACTGCCCGACCTGTGGTCGAAAAATGGGGATTCGCACCGCCAGCACCGGGGTATTCCTGGGCTGTTCCGGTTATGCGCTGTCGCCGAAAGAGCGTTGCAAAACCACCATCAACCTGGTGCCGGAAAACGAAGTGCTTAACGTGCTGGAAGGCGAAGACGCTGAAACCAACGCGCTGCGCGCCAAACGTCGTTGCCCGAAATGCGGTACAGCGATGGACAGCTATCTCATCGATCCAAAACGTAAGTTGCATGTCTGTGGTAATAATCCAACCTGCGACGGTTACGAGATCGAAGAGGGCGAATTCCGTATTAAAGGTTATGACGGCCCGATCGTTGAGTGTGAAAAATGTGGTTCTGAAATGCACCTGAAAATGGGGCGTTTCGGTAAGTACATGGCTTGCACCAATGAAGAGTGTAAAAACACACGTAAGATTTTACGTAACGGTGAAGTCGCGCCGCCGAAAGAAGATCCGGTTCCGCTGCCAGAATTACCGTGCGAAAAATCGGATGCTTATTTCGTGTTGCGTGACGGCGCTGCCGGCGTGTTCCTGGCGGCCAATACTTTCCCGAAATCACGTGAAACGCGTGCGCCGCTGGTGGAAGAGCTTTATCGCTTCCGCGACCGTTTACCAGAAAAATTGCGTTATCTGGCTGATGCGCCACAGCAAGATCCAGAAGGTAATAAGACAATGGTTCGTTTTAGCCGGAAAACCAGGCAGCAATATGTCTCTTCGGAAAAAGACGGAAAGGCAACTGGCTGGTCAGCATTTTATGTTGATGGCAAATGGGTTGAAGGGAAAAAATAACCTTTAATTCTTTCTGGTTTTTAAAACAAAGGGTCGCAAAAGCGACCCTTTTTTATTGCATATTATTTTATCTCCACACCTATACACTAAAGCTATAAATGATATAGTGGTTATAGTTAGCACCTTTTTTATTATTAAATCGTATTAGTCACCCGTCAGGAGTGACGAAAAAACGATGTTCTGATGGCGTCTAATTGGATGGTTTAACATGAAATTACAACAACTTCGCTATATTGTTGAGGTCGTCAATCATAACCTGAACGTCTCATCAACGGCTGAAGGACTTTACACATCACAACCTGGGATCAGTAAGCAAGTCAGAATGCTGGAAGATGAGCTGGGTATTCAAATTTTTTCCCGTAGCGGTAAGCATTTGACGCAGGTTACTCCAGCCGGGCAGGAAATAATTCGTATCGCTCGTGAAGTTCTGTCGAAAGTTGATGCTATTAAATCGGTCGCCGGAGAGCATACCTGGCCTGATAAAGGCTCGCTGTATATCGCCACCACGCATACTCAGGCGCGCTATGCATTACCGAATGTCATCAAAGGTTTCATTGAGCGTTATCCTCGCGTTTCTTTGCATATGCATCAGGGATCGCCGACACAAATCGCCGATGCCGTCTCTAAAGGTAATGCCGATTTCGCTATCGCCACGGAAGCACTTCATTTGTATGAAGATTTGGTGATGCTGCCATGCTATCACTGGAATCGGGCTATTGTGGTGACACCTGACCATCCGCTGGCGGGCAAAAAAGCAATTACCATTGAAGAACTGGCGCAGTATCCGTTGGTGACGTATACCTTCGGTTTTACCGGACGCTCCGAGCTGGATACCGCCTTTAACCGCGCAGGGTTGACGCCGCGTATTGTTTTCACGGCTACCGATGCTGACGTGATTAAAACTTACGTTCGCTTAGGGCTGGGTGTTGGGGTAATTGCCAGCATGGCGGTGGACCCGGTTTCTGACCCTGACCTGGTTCGTGTTGATGCGCATGACATTTTCAGCCATAGCACAACCAAAATTGGTTTTCGTCGCAGTACGTTTTTGCGCAGTTATATGTATGATTTCATTCAGCGTTTTGCGCCGCATTTAACCCGCGATGTCGTTGATGCCGCCGTAGCACTGCGTTCCAATGAAGAAATTGAGATCATGTTTAAAGATATCAAATTGCCGGAAAAATAATTACCTGCATTATTTCCGGCACCTTTTATATTTTCGGGGTGCCGGAATATATTCTCTGTTCTTTCTTATTTGTACACCGCTCACAATATTATTATCCCTGAAATCTTTATGGTAAATCGGACGTAAAGTAGTGTCTAATTACCTGCCTCGCAAACTCCAGCCTTCAAATATCTAGTTCAGGTCAAAAGATTGAATTATTCACTGGAGACGATTCGTAAATTAGCTGGATTTTTGGCTAAAGTTTCATTAGGATTTGTCTCATCAGTTGATTAATTATACCAATCGTTTAGCGCATTACTGATAAGTGATGGCGATTATATGAGGTTAGCAATGCCTTCTGGAAATCAGGAACCCCGCAGGGACCCTGAATTGAAACGCAAAGCCTGGCTTGCGGTATTTCTTGGTTCTGCGCTCTTCTGGGTGCTTGTCGCACTGCTAATTTGGAAAGTGTGGGGGTAAAGCATGGTCGTTCAGGAGCAGCATCAGATTGCTTTGCCACTGTCTCAGCATAGTGACAATGAAACGGAAACGAAACGGGAATGTTCAGTCGTTATTCCGGATGGCTGGAAACTGACGTCGCAACAGCAAGCGTTTATAGAGATGTTTGCTGAAGATGAGCAGCAGAAACAATAATTATCATCATTCTTATTATCCGATATATTCGTGAATTAAACGGTTTTTAATACACCACAGCAATAAAAGGTTGAATAATTTCAACAGAAAGTAATAACAAGTGAGGGGTGTAGCCTATGATCACCACAAATATGAAATATTGGTCCTGGATGGGCGCATTTTCTCTGTCGATGCTCTTCTGGGTTGAACTCATCTGGATAGTTGCTCACTAATCCCTGACCTCGCTGTGGCGAGGTTTTTCTTTTCTTATCGCAAGATTTCTCCTCTTTTATCAATTTGGGTTGTTATCAAATCGTTACGCAATATTTGTGTTATCTTTAATATTCACCCTGAAGAGAATCAGGGCATCGCAACCCTGTTATTAAGGAGGAGCTATGTCGTCAACCCTACGAGAAGCCAGTAAGGACACGTTGCAGGCCAAAGATAAAACTTACCATTACTACAGCCTGCCACTTGCTGCTAAATCACTGGGCGATATCACCCGTCTGCCTAAGTCACTCAAAGTTCTGCTCGAAAACCTGCTCCGCTGGCAGGATGGTAACTCGGTTATCGAAGAGGATATCCACGCGCTGGCGGGCTGGTTGAAAAATGCCCATGCTGACCGTGAAATTGCCTACCGCCCGGCAAGAGTGTTAATGCAGGACTTTACCGGCGTGCCCGCTGTCGTGGATCTTGCGGCGATGCGAGAAGCGGTAAAACGTCTCGGCGGCGATACCGCGAAAGTGAATCCACTCTCACCGGTCGATCTGGTAATTGACCATTCGGTGACCGTCGATCGTTTTGGCGATGATGAGGCATTCGAGGAAAACGTGCGTCTGGAAATGGAGCGAAACCACGAACGTTATGTATTCCTGAAATGGGGACAGCAGGCCTTCAGCCGTTTTAGCGTTGTGCCGCCAGGTACAGGGATTTGCCATCAGGTTAACCTCGAATATCTCGGCAAAGCAGTGTGGAGCGAATTGCAGGATGGTGAATGGATTGCTTATCCGGATACGCTCGTCGGCACCGACTCACACACTACGATGATCAACGGTCTTGGCGTGCTGGGATGGGGCGTTGGCGGGATCGAAGCGGAAGCCGCAATGTTAGGTCAGCCGGTTTCCATGCTTATCCCGGATGTAGTGGGCTTTAAACTCAGCGGAAAATTACGTGAAGGTATCACCGCCACAGACCTGGTTCTTACCGTCACTCAGATGCTGCGTAAACATGGCGTGGTGGGGAAATTCGTCGAATTTTACGGCGATGGGCTGGATTCGCTGCCGCTGGCAGATCGCGCCACCATTGCCAATATGTCGCCAGAATATGGCGCGACCTGCGGCTTCTTCCCAATCGATGCGGTCACCCTCGATTACATGCGTTTAAGCGGGCGCAGTGAAGATCAGGTCGAGCTGGTCGAAAAATATGCTAAAGCGCAGGGCATGTGGCGTAACCCGGGCGATGAACCGATTTTTACCAGTACGTTAGAACTGGATATGAATGACGTTGAAGCGAGTCTGGCGGGGCCAAAACGCCCACAGGATCGCGTTGCACTGCCCGATGTACCAAAAGCTTTTGCCGCCAGTAACGAACTGGAAGTGAATGCCACGCATAAAGATCGCCAACCGGTCGATTATGTTATGAACGGACATCAGTATCAGTTGCCTGATGGCGCAGTGGTTATTGCTGCCATCACGTCATGTACCAACACCTCTAATCCAAGTGTACTGATGGCCGCAGGCTTGCTGGCTAAAAAAGCCGTAACTCTGGGCCTGAAGCGGCAACCGTGGGTCAAAGCGTCGCTGGCACCGGGTTCGAAAGTGGTTTCTGATTATCTGGCAAAAGCCAAACTGACTCCGTATCTCGATGAACTTGGCTTCAACCTTGTGGGATATGGCTGTACCACCTGTATTGGTAACTCTGGTCCGTTGCCCGATCCTATCGAAACTGCAATCAAAAAAGGCGATTTAACCGTCGGTGCGGTACTGTCCGGCAACCGTAACTTTGAAGGTCGTATTCATCCGCTGGTTAAAACGAACTGGCTGGCGTCGCCGCCGTTGGTGGTTGCCTATGCGCTAGCGGGAAATATGAATATCAACCTGGCTTCAGAGCCTATCGGCCACGATCGTAAAGGCGACCCGGTATATCTGAAAGATATCTGGCCATCGGCACAAGAAATTGCCCGCGCAGTAGAACAGGTCTCTACAGAGATGTTCCGTAAAGAGTACGCAGAAGTTTTCGAAGGGACCGCTGAGTGGAAAGAAATTAACGTTGCGCGATCCGATACCTACGGATGGCAGGATGATTCGACCTATATTCGCTTATCGCCGTTCTTTGATGAAATGCAGGCAACACCAGCACTTGTGGAAGATATTCACGGTGCGCGGATCCTCGCAATGCTGGGGGATTCAGTCACCACTGACCATATCTCTCCGGCGGGCAGTATTAAGCCCGACAGTCCGGCGGGTCGATATCTACAAGGTCGAGGTGTTGAGCGGAAAGACTTTAACTCCTACGGTTCGCGGCGCGGCAACCATGAGGTGATGATGCGCGGCACATTCGCCAATATTCGCATTCGTAACGAAATGGTGCCCGGTGTTGAAGGTGGAATGACGCGGCATTTACCTGCCAGCGATGTCGTTTCTATTTATGATGCAGCGATGCGCTATAAGCAGGAGAAAACGCCCCTGGCGGTGATTGCCGGTAAAGAATATGGTTCTGGCTCCAGCCGTGACTGGGCGGCAAAAGGTCCGCGTCTGCTTGGTATCCGGGTGGTTATTGCCGAATCGTTTGAACGAATTCACCGCTCGAATTTAATTGGCATGGGCATTCTGCCGCTGGAATTTCCGCAAGGCGTGACGCGTAAAACATTAGGGCTGACCGGGGAAGAGAAGATTGATATTGTCGATCTGCAAAATCTACAACCGGGCGCGACGGTTCCGGTGACGCTGAAGCGTGCTGATGGTAGCCAGGAAGTTGTGCCGTGCCGTTGTCGTATCGACACCGCGACGGAATTAACCTATTACCAGAACGACGGTATTTTGCATTACGTTATTCGTAATATGTTGAAGTAACGAGTATTTGCTTGCCGGAAGTCAGATAACCGGCAAGCAAATTAACTTTACAACGTAAGTGGGTTATTTGTTCAGCAAATGCCCCATTTTCTCGGCTTTGGTATCGAGATAATGTTCGTTATTGGGGTTACGACCAACAATCAACGGCACGCGTTCAACAATATTAATCCCGGCTTCGGACAGAATTTCGACTTTTTTCGGGTTATTGGTTAACAAACGGACTTCATTGACACCAAGGAGTTTGAACATATCAGCGCAAAGAGTGAAGTCGCGCTCATCTGCAGCGAAGCCTAACTGGTGGTTAGCCTCTACGGTGTCGTAACCTTGATCCTGTAATGCGTAAGCGCGAATTTTATTCAGCAGGCCAATGTTACGACCTTCCTGACGGTGATACAGCAAAATACCACGGCCTTCTTCGGCGATTTGCGTCAGCGCCGCTTCCAGCTGGAAGCCACAATCGCAGCGCAAGCTGAACAGGGCGTCACCGGTCAGACATTCGGAATGGACGCGCGCAAGTACCGGGGTATGCCCGGAAATATCGCCATAGACTAGCGCGACATGATCGTGTCCGGTTGCCAGTTCTTCAAATCCCACCATCAGGAAATCGCCCCATGGGGTTGGCAGTTTGGCTTCTGCCACACGTTTAAGCTGCATGAAATTCTCCAGATAATGCTGGTTCTGTATTGGCTTATTTTGCCATAACGCGAAGGCGTTCACCTAATCACGACGCGTCGATCGTTCACTGAATGGCACAAATCTGTCAATTTTTCCAGGTCAGGGCATTTTCAGTTATGATTGTGAGACTTATAAGAAAGGAGAGACCATGCGTTCGATTGCCAGACGTACCGCAGTTGGAGCTGCACTATTACTTATCATGCCTGTAGCGGTATGGATTTCTGGCTGGCGTTGGCAACCAGGAGAGCAGAATGGGGTGTTAAAGGTGGCTTTTTGGGTCACTGAAACTGTCACTCAGCCCTGGGGCGTTATTACGCATCTGATTTTATTCGGCTGGTTCCTTTGGTGCCTGCGTTTTCGGATCAAAGCGGCAATTATGTTGTTTACCATACTGGCTACGGCGATCCTGGTCGGACAAGCGGTAAAATCCTGGATTAAAGACAAAGTTCAGGAACCGCGCCCGTTTGTTATCTGGCTGGAAAAAACACATTATATTCCGGTTGATGAGTTCTACACTTTAAAGCGTGCAGAGCGCGGAAATTTAGTGAAAGAACAGTTGGCTGAAGAGAAAAATATCCCGCAATATTTGCGAACTCATTGGCAGAAAGAGACCGGTTTTGCCTTTCCTTCTGGTCACACAATGTTTGCTGCCAGTTGGGCTCTGCTGGCCATTGGGCTGTTATGGCCGCGTCGGCGAACCGTAACCATTGCACTCTTGCTGGTTTGGGCAACGGGAGTCATGGGAAGTCGCCTGTTGCTTGGGATGCATTGGCCGCGCGACCTGGTGGTGGCTACGTTGATTTCGTGGGCGCTGGTCGCGGTAGCAACCTGGCTTGCACAACGTATTTGTGGGCCATTAACACCACCACCGGAAGAAAATCGTGAGATAGCGCAACGAGAACAAGAAAGTTAATACTGGTTGAATTTCTGAATTTAACCCTCAAATCATCAACAATGATTGTGGCTACCATTTCGCAGACGTCGTGAAAATGGTAATTTAAAGGGCTATTGCGGTAAGTTGACCATAATTTATTCGCTCTAACCACATAACGGGAAGTAATGTGAAATATTTACTCATTTTCTTACTGGTGTTAGCGATTTTTGTGATTTCCGTCACATTAGGTGCGCAGAATGATCAACAGGTAACATTTAATTATCTGTTAGCGCAAGGGGAGTATCGTATCTCTACTTTGCTGGCGGTATTGTTTGCTGCGGGTTTTGCTATCGGTTGGTTGATTTGTGGCCTGTTCTGGCTGCGAGTTCGTGTTTCTCTGGCGCGCGCTGAACGTAAAATAAAGCGACTGGAAAACCAGCTTTCACCTGCGACTGGCGTGACGGTAGCGCCTGATTCGTCAGTGGCGAAGGAATAACTTTCTATGCTGGAGTTGTTGTTTCTGCTCTTGCCTGTAGCCGCTGCCTATGGCTGGTATATGGGCCGCAGAAGTGCGCAACAAAACAAGCAAGATGAAGCCAACCGCCTGTCACGCGATTACGTAGCAGGTGTTAACTTCCTGCTTAGTAATCAACAGGATAAAGCGGTTGATCTGTTCCTCGATATGCTCAAAGAGGACACCGGCACCGTTGAAGCCCACCTTACGCTCGGAAACCTGTTCCGTTCGCGTGGCGAAGTCGATCGCGCGATTCGTATTCATCAAACCTTAATGGAAAGTGCCTCGTTGACTTATGAGCAACGCTTGCTGGCAATTCAACAACTGGGGCGTGATTACATGGCGGCGGGTTTATACGATCGCGCGGAAGATATGTTTAATCAACTGACCGATGAAACTGACTTCCGTGTTGGCGCATTGCAACAGCTGTTACAAATCTATCAGTCTACCAGTGAATGGCAGAAAGCAATTGATGTTGCAGAACGCCTGGTGAAGCTGGGCAAAGATAAGCAACGCGTCGAGATTGCCCATTTCTACTGTGAACTGGCGCTCCAGCATATGGCCAGCGACGATCTTGATCGCGCTATGACCTTGTTGAGAAAAGGGGCGGCGGCAGATAAAAACAGCGCCCGCGTATCCATCATGATGGGACGTGTGTTTATGGCGAAAGGAGAATACGCCAAAGCGGTCGAAAGCCTGCAACGCGTCATTTCCCAGGACAGAGAACTGGTCAGCGAAACGCTGGAAATGCTGCAAACCTGCTATCAGCAACTGGGTAAAACTGCCGAATGGGCAGAGTTCCTGCAGCGCGCGGTGGAAGAGAACACCGGTGCCGATGCTGAGTTGATGCTTGCAGACATCATCGAAGCGCGCGAGGGCAGTGATGCCGCTCAGGTCTATATTACGCGCCAACTACAACGTCACCCGACCATGCGCGTGTTCCACAAGTTAATGGATTACCACCTGAATGAAGCAGAAGAAGGGCGCGCTAAAGAGAGCCTGATGGTGCTGCGTGACATGGTTGGTGAGAAGGTGCGTAGTAAGCCGCGTTATCGTTGCCAGAAGTGTGGTTTTACCGCATATACGCTCTACTGGCATTGTCCGTCATGTCGGGCCTGGTCAACCATTAAACCCATTCGCGGCCTTGATGGACTGTAACTTCTAAAAAAAATCCAACTTTAGTTACAACATCCTTATTGTTACTCTCACATTTTGCTTCGGCAACTCCTGCGTAAAAAAGCCTGACAGGGGAGAAATCGCAACTGTTAATTTTTTATTTCCACGGGTAGAATGCTCGCCGTTTACCTGTTTCGCGCCACTTCCGGTGCCCATCATCAAGAAGGTCTGGTCATGACGTTAACTGCTTCATCTTCTTCCCGCGCTGTTACGAATTCTCCTGTCGTTGTTGCCCTTGATTACCATAATCGTGACGCCGCGCTGGCATTTGTCGACAAGATCGACCCACGTGATTGTCGTCTGAAAGTCGGCAAAGAGATGTTTACGCTGTTTGGGCCGCAGTTTGTGCATGAATTGCAACATCGCGGTTTTGATATTTTCCTCGATCTGAAATTTCACGACATTCCCAACACCGTAGCGCACGCTGTGGCAGCAGCGGCTGACTTAGGCGTGTGGATGGTGAACGTTCATGCCTCAGGTGGGGCACGTATGATGACCGCAGCACGTGAGGCGCTGGTTCCGTTTGGTAAAGATGCACCGCTATTAATTGCTGTGACTGTATTGACCAGCATGGAAGCCAGCGACCTGGCCGATCTTGGCGTGACACTGTCACCAGCGGATTATGCAGAACGTCTGGCGGCATTGACGCAAAAATGTGGCCTTGATGGTGTGGTGTGTTCTGCTCAGGAAGCTGTGCGTTTTAAACAGGTATTCGGTCAGGAGTTCAAACTGGTTACGCCGGGCATTCGTCCGCAGGGGAGTGACGCTGGTGACCAGCGCCGCATTATGACGCCAGAACAGGCGTTGGCGGCTGGAGTTGATTATATGGTGATTGGTCGCCCGGTAACGCAATCGGCAGATCCAGCGCAAACGCTGAAAGCGATCAACGCCTCATTACAACGGAGTGCATGATGAGTGATTCCAACAGCCGTCTGGTTTACTCAACGGAAACCGGACGTATTGATGAGCCAAAAGCGGCCCCTGTACGCCCTAAAGGCGACGGCGTGGTACGCATTCAACGTCAAACCAGTGGACGTAAAGGAAAGGGCGTTTGCCTGATCACCGGAGTCGATCTCGATGATACCGAGCTGGCAAAACTGGCGGCTGAACTGAAGAAAAAATGCGGCTGCGGCGGAGCAGTAAAAGACGGTATTATCGAAATCCAGGGAGATAAGCGTGATTTATTAAAATCACTCCTTGAAGCGAAAGGAATGAAAGTAAAACTCGCGGGCGGGTAACAAAAAAAGCCACGGAAATATTCCGTGGCTTTCGTTTATTTTACTGTGTGTACTATTCAGTTATTTCGTAATGAACAGAGTCAAGCGTATTATAATTGCGAGTCGCTTATCGACATTTATTTACGATTATTTACCGACCTGGTGACCGATAATACCACCAACTGCTGCACCACCTAATGTACCCAACGTGCTGCCATCAGTCAGTACTGCACCACCTAAAGCCCCTGCGCCCGCACCGATTGCGGTGTTGCGATCTCGTTTAGACCAATTAGAACAGGCGCTTAGAGACATTGCCAGTGTAATTGCCAGAACAGCTGCGGTCATTTTTTTGCTCGTTACAAACATAATACTCTCTCCTGAATTTATGATTCACGGAAGTAAGCTCTCTATAACTATAATAGTTCAGAATACATCCGTTAAAATAATTCCGTGAAATCCTCTCGCGCGCAGGGTTATATCACGCAGGTGATAGTGACTTCCTGTTATATCGCTGATAATAAGTTTATAACTTTAGGATGTTAATAACAGGTAAATAGTCTTAATTATCAACCAGGAATCATCTTAGAGCGGATGATTTGCGTCAGGGTAAATCATCCGTAGGGAAGGAAAATGATTACATGTCAACGACGTGAACGATTAATTTACTGTGTTCTAAATGCATCGTATCGCTGGCGCGAATCTTCGAATCGGTTATAACACGCTTGATTCTCTCCACAGGACCGATGGAGTAAGAGTGTATGGCACCAAACTTAGAACTGTCAGTCAGGACTATGACTTCGCATTCTTTTTCCAACACGGCATTGACCACATCGGTACGCATCATGTCGCGACCTGTAAATCCAGTTTCAGGTTGCCAGCCATCGATACCAATAAATGCCTTACTGAAATGCACCTGTTGGATGCACTGACGTGTCAGTGGGCCAACCATACTTTCGCTTTTTTTCTGGTACACGCCGCCAAGTAAAATGACTTCACAAGGCGCGTCTTTCAGTAAATGCGCTATATAGCTGCTGACCGTAATGATGGTGACATTTTTCTTCTGCTCACCTAATGTGCGAGCCAGAAGGGCATTACTGCTACCATTCTCGATAAAGATGGTTTCACCCGGTTGAACCAGTGAGGCGGCAAACTCGGCGAGTTCACGCTTCAGCGTATAATTACTCATCATACGGGTTTCGACGTCATCACTATCAAGCGAAACAGCAAAGCCATGTGCACGGCGTAGATAGCTAAGTTTTTCGAGGGTGTTGAGATCCTGGCGAATGGTAACTTCGGAAACTCCAGTGGCTTTTGCCAGATCGGTTACACTAACCTGACCCTGCTCAATGACCATCTGTAGAATAGTTTGTTGTCGGGAATTCATCGCTGTAATTCTTATAACGTTATAATACTAAATAAAAAATGCTGACGCGCCGGGCATCCTTAAATAGTGAAACCTGAAAGCACGATTGTTAAATCTCCCACGGTGCCTTCGGGATGTCTGGCGTAGATGCAGCAACCTGGCGCAACAGTTCTGCTTTAAGTATCTCGAGATTATGGATCGCAGAGTGGTAATCGCCCGCCACAAGGATATCTAACACAATATCAATACGTTCGGCAACGCGTTGGGCATCAAATTCAGACATCAGGGTATCCTCAAGGCAAAAAAGTGAAAATGAATAATGCAAAAATTGCCGCTAAAAGAGAAGTGTTTAACGGCAAAGGCTAATTATCATTCATTAATACGATATGTAATGGAATTATATACTGTTACATTTATATATTCGTCTCTTTATGCGCGCTTTAGATAACGTTTATACCAGCGTTCAAAAGCCACGGCAGGCATCGGTTTAGCAAACAAAAATCCTTGTCTCTCATTGATGCCATTTTTGGTCAAAAAGGCATCTTCTTTTGCACTCTCTACACCTTCGGCAATCACCTGAAGATTGAGCGCCTGAGCCACGGCGACGATCGCACGTACCAGCGACTGCGAGACTGGCTGTTTGTGAATATCACGGACAAAAACCTGGTCGAGTTTTATAGCATCGATGGGGAATCGTGCCAGTTGGGAAAGAGAAGAGTAACCCGTGCCGAAATCATCCAGATGAACCTGTGCGCCTAATTGACTGAATTGCTGAATAACGGAAAGCGCCAACTGATCGTTTTCAATCAGACAGCTTTCAGTCAGCTCGACATCAATAGGGCAATACTCAAATTTAAGTTCCTGGAGTACCTGTTTCAGGTCAGTGAAAATGGTTTGATCGGCAAGTTGGCGTGCTGAGACATTCACCGCAACCCGAAGATTAATGCCTTTATCTCTCCATTTTGCTACCTGGCGCACGACGTCGAGAATAACCCAACGGCCTAGAGGCACAATCAGACCGGACTCTTCGGCATAGGAAATAAAGTCCAGAGGGGGAATTAAGCCACGTTCGGGAGACTGCCAGCGTACCAGGGCTTCCAGACTGCGTACTTCACCCCGCCAGGTGATTTTCGGCTGGTAGTGAATAACTAACTGATCGTTTTCCAGAGCTTTACGCAGGTTGGTATCCAACCACAGATATTCGAATACCCGTTGATTCATTTCCGGCGAAAAGACGCAAAATTGTCCTCGTCCGCCTTCTTTGGCACTGTACATTGCCGTATCGGCATGGCGAATAATCGCCGCGCTGTCTGAGCCATGTTGCGGTGAAAGTGAAATACCAATTGAACAGCCGGTATAAACTTCGATTAAACCGATGCGAAAGGGTTGGCGCAGGCGGGTCAAAATCCGCGATGCCATTGCTTCCAGGGCACTTTGCGAGGTGTTTGGTGCGAGTACCAGAAATTCATCGCCGCCAAGACGTGCTAACACCTGATCCTGCTCAAGACAGCTTAAAATAGCCAGTGAAACCTCGCGTAACAGCTGGTCGCCAAACAAATGCCCGTAGGCATCGTTCACTTTTTTAAAATTGTCTAAATCGAGATAAACCACTCCGACTTTACCCTCGTCGGCCTCATTAATGGCGTAGTCGATTAATTCCTGCATTGCGTTACGATTCGGTAGCCCGGTGATGCTGTCAGTGTTAGCCAGGATTCGCAATCGTTCCTGGGCGTGACGTTCTTCGGTGATATCGGTGCCGGAACAAATTAAATAGATCTCATTTTTGCCGCTACCGCTGTGGACAAATTTGTTGCGAAACAGAAACAGTCGCTGACCTTTGCGCGTCTGTACCCAACGCTCGACTTCATAGGCGTTGCCACTACGAAAAAAACTGCTGTTGTTACGCCGGGAGATCGCGGCTTCACGGCGACTCATAAATAATTTAAACACACTTTGCCCAATGACATCGTGTTCTTTCAGCCCTGTGTATTCTTCGCATAACCGATTAAAACGCTGGATATTCCCTCGGCTATCCAGAATCACTATTGCGGAATGTGCTTCAGAAACCACCTGTTCAGCAAAGGAAAGTCCGTGTGATAAATCACGAGCAACCGCTGGTGTGTCATGCCATGCCGACGCGTTGCCACCCCATTCGCGCTTATTGATTTTTCGTCCCACCAGATGGACAGAAAGGTCGCTCTCATCGACTGTCAGGCTCATCATCAGGCTGGAGGTGATGACCGTCATTTCCCGGATACGAGCAGCCTGTTCGGCAGATAACTGCAGAGTACGTTCAGGTTCTGTTGTTTCAGTGGTGGAAAAGCGCAAAACATCACTGTTTTCCGACAACCGCCAGTATGGGTTGTGCGAGCCGAGAAAGTTGTACAACGTTGTGGACTCCCTAACGGTTTTCATGATGCATACCCTACGGTTAACGGCGAAGCTCACCATTAAATGAAAGGTTCAACATGACTTACATGAAATTAATGTCGGCTAAACGTATTGTTTTATTTATATATTTATTTGTAATCCAGTTTTGGGAAAACGCCAGTTTTCAAACGGAAGTCATTAAAAAAAATCTGCTGAGATAAAACGAAGGCGAAGGGAGGGGGAAAAGCAAACGGCCCATCCGTAATGAACGGGCCGTGAAAGGGGATTACGCGACCGGGCGCGCAATAATACTACGGGTTTCCATGCGTACTTCTGCGATGGTGACGTCGATAACGTCGGTTACCTTGTAAACCGTTTCACCTTTAATTTGTACGGTGCCGTTTTCCTGACTGCAAACCAGTTCATCGCGCACGGCGTGTAAGAATGGTGCAGGGATAAAGGCGATTGCGCCGTTATCGACCAGCCGCACACGCATACCGCCACGGCTGATATCGACGATTTCCGCCGCAAAACGGGTATCGGTTCCGGCTTTATCTTTCAGGAAACGTGCGTATAACCAGTCGCCGACATCACGTTCTGCCATTCGGTTGAGGCGGCGACGCTCTGCCATTTGGACGGTGATCTCATCCTGTGGACGCGTCGCTGTTTCGCCTTTGATGATCGCTTTCAGCAGACGATGGTTGATCATGTCGCCATACTTACGAATCGGTGAAGTCCAGGTGGCATACGCTTCCAGACCGAGACCAAAGTGAGGGCCAGGTTCGGTGCTGATTTCTGCAAAAGACTGAAAACGGCGAATGCGGCTGTCAAGGAAACCTGTCGGTTGCGCATCCAGCTCACGGCGCAGTTTGCAGAAGCCGTCCAGTGTGAGCACTTCTTCGGCGTCAACATGTAGGCCGTGCGTTTTCAGTAATGCTGCCAGCGCGTCGGCATTTGCCGGATCAAAGCCCATATGCACGTTATAGATACCGAAACCGAGCTTATCGCGCAGCACGCGAGCCGCACATATGTTGGCGGCGATCATCGCTTCTTCGACGATACGGTTGGCAATACGACGCGGTTCAGCGACGATATCCAACACTTCACCTTTTTCACCCAGAATAAAACGGTAATCCGGGCGATCTTTAAACACCAACGCATGGTTATTACGCCATTCGCCGCGACGCTGGCAAATTTGCGCTAACAGGCGGATTTGTTCCGCAATCGCATCACTTTCTGGCTGCCAGTCACCGGTGTTTTCCAGCCAATCGGAAACCTGGTCATAAACCAGTTTCGCTTTGGATTCGATGGTGGCAGCAAAAAATTCGATGTCGTCTTCAATGGTGCCGTCAGCGGATAGCGTCATCCGACATGCCAGCACCGGACGCACTTCATTGGCACGCAGGGAGCAGAGATCGTCGGAAAGTTCCCGTGGCAGCATTGGGATATTGAAGCCTGGCAGATAGTTGGTGAACGCACGAATTTTCGCGGCTTTGTCCAGCTTGCTGCCTTCTGCGATCCACGCGGTTGGGTCGGCAATCGCCACAATCAACTGTAGTTTGTCATCCGGCAGCGCCCTGGCGAAGAGGGCATCATCCATATCTTCCGTGCTGGCGCTGTCAATGGTGACAAAGTCCAGTGCAGTCAGGTCTTCACGTACCAGACCTTCATCGAGCATTTCGGTAGCGACACCGTCTGGCGCTTCTTTTTCCAGATTATGGCGTGCCAGGGTTACCCACCACGGCACGAAATGGTCGTCACCAAAAGTGATGTATTGTGTCAGTTCCGCATAGAATGAGCGATCGCCTTTCAACGGATGGCGGCGCATTTCGGCAACCGCCCAGTCGCCTTCTTTAAACTCATGGGTCAGGCCACGAGCCGCGCGACAAGGAATGGCGTCTTTTAAGAGTGGATGATCAGGAACGATGGCCAGACGGTCATTTTTGCCCTGAACTTTCCCCACAAAACGAGTCAGAAACGGTTCAACCAGTTCTTCTGGCTCTGCGGATTCACGTTCTTTTTCACTGTGGATCACCGCGATAATTCGGTCGCCATGCATGACTTTTTTCATCTGCGGCGGCGGAATGAAATAACTTTTCTGTGCGTCGACTTCCAGGAAGCCAAAGCCTTTTTCAGTGGCTTTTACCACCCCTTCAGCGCGGGGCGTCTGGGAATGCAGTTGCTGTTTAAGCTGCGCTAGCAGCGGGTTGTCCTGAAACATAATTGTCTATTTTGGTGGCCATTAGAGCGGCTGACAGTTTTACGCGATTCTGCCTGACGCAGCAAGGTTAATGTGTTTCACCCAACGCGATTTTTAAGCGATTTATCCAACCACAAAACCCGCTCCATACCAGCAGATTGATAACCTGAGCTGATGATATTTCATGTTCGAGTAATGGGCTAAACTGGGCGGCGCTAAAGCGATCGGGTGCTCGTGTCAGCCATTGTATCGCCTGAACGGTAGCGCGCTCAACAGAATGACGGTCAGCCCATTGGTTTATTTCGTTTTCGCCCTGAAGCAGAATGCATATTGCTTCTTTATATTCAACATTTGAATGAATTAAAGAGGTGAAACAGGCAACGCTCCCGTTAATTCGTGCACTGAGTAAGGCAGCAAGTTGATGGCTGGATTTTGTTGTTACCAAGGAACTGGATAGCAACGTCACAAAGAGTGAAAGTGAGGCAGGGTGCAGATTCAATATTGCTATCAGTTGGCGGAGTTCGGATGGTAGCTGTCGGAGAGCATTCATCTCTCGCTCTTGCGGATATTTCTCCACTTCGTAGCAGGCACGCCAGCCAGTTGATGCTTCAGCAAAAAGTGAACCGTCTGCGTAGCTTTGCACTTCCAGACCGGGTAGCCAGCGTATCGGGTGCTCAAGATAAGCCTGAAATGTGGCGATCGCTCGCGCCTGAAAACCAACAAAGCCGATGATTTGATTGATAATTACACAGTCCCAGGCGGTAAGCCCGACATCGTTAAGATGCTGGCGGGACTGACCGTCGATAATAGATGGAGAACCAGCCAGTTGACGGGCATATTGCGTGATTTGCGCCAGCCGATGATTGCTTTCCCTGGAGGAGTCTGGCCCGGGAAGCGGTGTCAGACGCGCGGAATAGTAGTTGCATAACCGCTGGACGCCGCAGACCTGGGCAACCGTCAGGGCGGTCGTCAGGCGTTCATAGGCGGTGAATGTTTGTAAGCGTGTCACTGCAAGCTGGTCGGGGAAGAACTCTACAGCAAGAGCACGCGCCGGGATCAGCCACGAATGAAAGGGATCAAGTGTTTCTTCATCAAGGATCACGTCGAGCAGAAAAGGATCGGTTACCTTTGCGGCTCCCGGAACCAGTGGCAAAACGTCATACTCCGAAGTACTGGATTGCGTTTCATGATACCAGTGGCTTTTGCCGGTAATGTGGCGTTGTTCCATGGGTACTCCTTGGTCGTAAAGGAAATCGTTATCCTGACGCAAGGTTTGGAGGGGAGAAAGACGGATCGGTGATAACAAATATCAGAAAGGTATAACAGAGAAATCGGGCGGCAGAACGCCGCCCATCTTTACCAACAGAACGATTATTTCAGTTCCAGTTCGTTCATGGCAGCGATGCTGAAACCGCCATCAACGTGAACGACTTCACCGGAGATACCAGCGGAGAGGTCGGAGCACAGGAACGCTGCAGAGTTACCTACATCTTCAATGGTAACGGTACGACGAATCGGTGTAACCGCTTCGCAGTGAGCCAGCATTTTACGGAAGTCTTTGATGCCGGAAGCCGCCAGAGTACGGATCGGACCCGCAGAGATGGCGTTAACACGCACACCTTCCGGACCCATCGCGTTAGCCATATAGCGTACGTTCGCTTCCAGAGACGCTTTTGCCAGACCCATAACGTTGTAGTTCGGGATAGCGCGTTCGGCGCCCAGGTAGGAGAGGGTCAGCAGGGCAGAACCCGGATTCAGCATGGAACGGCAAGCTTTTGCCATTGCAACGAAGCTGTAAGAGCTGATGTCGTGGGCAATTTTGAAGCCTTCACGGGTAACGGCGTTAACATAGTCACCATCCAGCTGATCGCCAGGTGCAAAACCAATAGAGTGTACGAAGCCGTCAAATTTCGGCCAGACTTTACCCAGTTCAGCGAACATGGTGTCGATGCTGGCATCTTCGGCAACATCGCACTGCAGAACGATGTCAGAACCTAATTGAGCGGCAAATTCTTCTACGCGGCCTTTCAGTTTGTCGTTCTGGTAGGTGAATGCCAGTTCAGCTCCTTCGCGGTGCATCGCCTGAGCGATACCGTAGGCGATGGACAGTTTGCTGGCAACACCGGTTACCAGAATGCGCTTACCGGAAAGAAAACCCATAGCTTTAATCCTTATTGTTGATGCTTGTTGTGCCTGAAAATCAGGCGATTCGTCGTTTAAATAAACAGTACGAACAGATAAACGGTTATTATAATCAACCTGGCTGTGGGTGGCTATAGTTGCCAGGTCCGACCGGAGCAGGGCGCGGGCAGGGTGGGTGCTTTTCCCCTCACCCTAACCCTAACCCTCTCCCCAGAGGGGCGAGGGGATCGTATTGTGCAAATATTGTCACCCCAGCAACAAACAGGCACATACAGCCCCCTAGTCCTTTCAGGGAGAGGGTGACCGGCAGTTCAGTCCTGGCCGAATATTCTTTATCATCCGCCTCTATATTTTCACCACAACAGCCACCCGGCTCGGTCGGCTTCCTCGCCCTTTCAGGGAGAGGGCTGGGGAGAGGGTGACCGGCGATTCAGTCCTTGCCGAATATTCTTCACCATCCGACTCCATGTTTTCACCACAGCAACTACCCGACTCAGTCGGCTCCCTCGCCCTTTCAGGGAGAGGGCTGGGGTGAGGGTGACAGGCGACTCAGTTCCTGCAGAATAATCTCCAGCACCGCCTCCTCATTACAATCAATCTCGTTATTCCAGAAACGCAGCACGGTCCAGCCCTGTGACTCAAGCCAGCGTGTGCGCCTGGTATCATAGGCAACTGTCGAATCATGCAGCCCACCATCCAGCTCAACTACTACACGCGCCGAGCAGCAGGCAAAATCGAGAATGTAGCTCCCCACCGGATGTTGACGGCGAAATTTGAAATCACCAAAACGTCGGCTGCGAAGATATCGCCAGAGCTTTCGTTCCTGCGGGGTGAGATTGCGTCTTAAATAACGCGCATTTGATTTTATTTTATCCATCCACTCATTCTGACAAGATTTAATCCCTTGTCAGAATGAGGTGAATTATCTGGAAGGCGGGTTCAGAAAATCAACGATCTTTGCGCCACGCATCCGCCGTCAACGCTTCGCCAAAGTGCCCGGAAATGAGCCGTTTGGTGAGTTCATGTAGCGGCGATGCCAGCACGTCAGCCGTACTACCGCGCTCGACCACTTCACCCTGATGCATGACCAGAACCTGGTCGCTGATATGCTTCATCATCCCGATATGTTGGGTAACATAAATATAAGAAATGCCCTGTTTCTCTTGTAGCTCCAGCATCAGATTAATCAACTGCGAACGCATCGACATATCCAGCGAGGCGAGAGCTTCATCCGCGATAATAACTTTTGGGCGCAATATCAGCGCGCGCGCCAGACCCAGACGTTGTTTTTGCCCTGGTGCCAGCATATGCGGATAGTAACTGACGTGATCCGGTAGCAGCCCGACCATACGCATTGTTTCAATAATCTGTTTGCGGCGCTGTTCAGGTTCCAGATCGGTGTTCAAACGCAGAGGAAAATCAAGGATCTGCGAGATACGCTGACGCGGATTCAACGAGGTCGATGGATCCTGAAAAATCATGCGAATCCGCTGGCTGCGGAAGGAGTAATCGCCAAAATGCAGCGGATGATCGTCAATCAATAACTCGCCGCTGGTTGGCTCAATCATTCCTGCCAGCATTTTCGCCAGCGTCGATTTACCGGAGCCGTTTTCACCAATAATCGCCAGCGTCTGGCGTTCACGTAGCGTAAAGCTCAAGGGTTTTACGGCTTCTACGGTCTGACGACGAAACCAGCCAGTTCGGTAGCGGAACGTTTTGCTTAAATTACGCACTTCGAGCAGCGTTTCGATCATCTCACTCTTTCTCCATATTCAGCGGGAAATGACAGGCATAGAGATGATTTTTCGCGCCCGTCAGGCGCGGCGTCACTATACATTCTCGTTGTGCATATGGGCAACGTGGCCCCAGACGACAACCAATGGGTAATTGTTCCAGAAGCGGGATTGCACCAGGCAGCGTATTGAGGCGACTTTTATGCGGCATCGCGCTGCCGAAATCCGGTATCGCGCGGATCAGCGCCTGGGTGTAAGGATGATGCGGCATTGTCACCAGCTCCTTACTTGGCGCGGTTTCCACTGTCTGACCACAATAAAGCACGTTGATTTTATCCGCCCATTGGCTAAGCATTTGTAAGTCATGGCTGATAAGCAAAATAGTAGTATTGCTGTTTTGGTTGAGACGCGTCAGCAGGCGAAAGATTTGCGCCTGTGTTGTTGGCTCCATTGAGTTTGTAGGTTCGTCAGCTATTAGCAGACGTGGTTGATTCGCCAGCGCGATGGCAATCATCACTTTCTGGCACTCACCTTCGGTCAACTCATACGGAAAGCTGCGCATCGCATCTTTGTGATCTTTAATCCCCACGCGGTGCAGCAGCTCAATGGCACGGCGTTTGCGCCAGCCAAAACGCTGCCACCAACGGCCTTTATAGGTCCAGGCCGGGATGTTTTGCATTAACTGACGCCCCACACGTTCAGAAGGGTCGAGACACGATTGTGGTTCCTGAAAAATCATCGACACGTTGTGCCCAACCAGCTTGCGCCGTTCGCGCGCGGAAAGACGCAGCAGATCAATGTCATCAAAACGCATACGGTCAGCGGTAACACGCCAGTTATCTTTATTGACGCCACAAATCGCTTTCGCAATCAAACTTTTGCCGGAGCCGGATTCACCAACAAGGCCCCGGATTTCGCCTTCGGTTAAGGTCATACTCACGCGGTCAACGGCTTTAACCCACTCATCACCGGTTTTAAATTCAATGGTCAGGTTACGAATATCCAGTAACGGCATTATTCCACCCCCGCAATAATTGCACGACGCACACCATCACCAAGGAGGTTAACCAACAACACGCTGATCATAATTGCCGCCCCAGGAAGCATGACGGTCCACGGGGCGACATAAATCAGTTCCAGTGCATCGCCGAGCATCGCTCCCCATTCAGGAGAGGGGAGTTGCGCGCCGAGATCAAGAAAGCCCAGCGCGGCAATATCAAGAATTGCCATTGACAGTGCGCGGGTGATCTCAGTGACCAGTCCAGCGGTGATGTTTGGCAGTACGGCAAACCAGAGAATATTCAGCGTCGTTGCCCCATCCAGGCGAGCAGCGATAACGTACTCTTTTTCCAGTTCATCATGCACCATGCTGTAGACCGAACGCACCATACGCGGCAGCAGCGCCAGCCAGACAGCAAACATCGCGTGAGACAAACTCGGCCCGGCAAATGCCACAACGATAATTGCCAGCAGCAGGGACGGGATCGCCAGTAAGGTATCCAGAATATGATTAAGCACCGCTGACCGTAGACCATGCGTCGCACCGGCGAAGGTGCCGAGCACCAGACCACAGATGGTAGCAGCAAGTGTCACCACAAATGCGCCGCCAACGGTAGGCGCAGCGCCGCTCAATAAACGGCTTAAAACGTCGCGTCCGAGGTCGTCAGTCCCCAGGAAGAAAGAGACTTCGCCATAGCGAGACCATGACGGTGGCAACAATTGATAACCGAGAAATTGCTGGTCAATGCCGTAAGGCGCAAACCAGCCGCCAAAAATACACAGCACAGCCAGCCCCGCGCAGCCGTACAGGCCGACCATTGCAGCGGCATCACCATAGAATTTGCGCCAGGCGGTACGCAGCGTGCCCGGTGGGCGCTTCTCGCTGTATACGCTATCGTAAGGCATACCATTCCTTATGTTTCAGAGGGTTAGCCATAGCACCCAAAATATCAGAAATCACGTTAATAATAATGACCAGCGAGCCACACACCATCACACCGGCGGAAATCGCTGCGTAATCTTGTTGGCGAATGGCGTTAATTAACCAGCGCCCCAAACCAGGCCAGCTAAAGACCATTTCGGTGATCATCGCCAGCGTCAGCATGGTGGAAAATTGCAAGCCCAAACGAGGGATGACGGGGGGGAGCGCGTTATGCAGCACATGGCGACGCAAAATAGTAAAGCGTGACAAACCACGGGTCGCCGCCGCTTTCACATAGTTCTGGTCATACACTTCGATAGTGCTGATACGCATCAATCGGATCACTTCAGTTGTTGGCGCAACCGACAGGGTGATGACCGGCAATACCATATGGCGTATTGCGCTCATGATCATTTCATCCCGCCACGGAGAGTCCGAAAGCCAGGCATCAATCAACGCAAAGCCGGTAACAGGTTTCACTTCATACAGCAAATCGAATCGCCCTGAAACGGGCAGCCAGCCCAGCGTCAGCGAACAAAACAGCGTCAGCAGAAGCGCCAGCCAGAAAACCGGGATTGAAAAGCCCAGCAACGCGATGGCATTGATCAAGTTATCTTGCCACTTATGGCGCGTAATCCCGGCAATCATGCCAACCGGGATGCCGACAATCAACGCAAAGCCGAAAGCGAGGATGCATAGCTCAATCGTTGCCGGAAAAACCTCTTTTAACTGTTCGGCTATCGGCTGTCCGTTAATGCTGGAAACGCCAAAATCCCAGTGAATCAGGCCATTAAACCAGAATACCCAGGCATTCCCCAGTGAAGCGCCTTGTAACGGCGCATGTGGCGTGAAATAGCTCAAACTGAAGCCAACAAAAGTCAGCAGGAACAGGGTCACGATCAATAATAAAACGCGGCGTAAGGTGAAGATAATCATGGTTTTTTCACCTCTTGCTTTTCGCGGTATACACCAGCGAAGGAGGCATTACCAAATGGGCTAAGAACCAGCCCTTTGATATCGTACCGATAGGCCTGCAAGCGTAATGATGAGGCCAGCGGCAGAATGGGTAACTCCTGCGCCAGAATACTTTGCGCTTCGTCATAGGCTTCAATACGCGCCGCCAGTTGCTGCGAAGAGAGCGCCTTACGCAACACGTTGTCGAATTTCGGGTCGCACCAGTGGGCGAGGTTGGTCTGCGAATGAATTGCCGCGCAGCTCAGTAGCGGACGGAAGAAACTGTCCGGGTCATTACTGTCCGTCGCCCAACCGGATAACGTCAGATCATGGCTCATATCCATCAACCGCGCCTCCTGAAAACGACCTTCTACCGGCACAATCACCACTTTCACGCCGACCTGTGCCATATCCGCCTGAATCAGTTCGGCAGTTTTCAGCGGACTGGGGTTCCACGCCTGCGAACGTGTTGGCACCCACAGTTTCAGCGTTAAGTTTTCCAGCCCCAATGCCTTTAACTGTTCGCGTGATTTCGCCGGATTGTATTCGGTAATTTTAGCCTCGTTGTCATAAGCCCACGAGGCGCGCGGTAAAATAGAGGCCGCCGTTTCAGCCGTACCGTAATAGATAGATTGCATCAGGCGTTGGTTATTAATCGCCAGTGCCAGCGCATGACGGACAGCCGGATTATTTAGCGGCGGTTTGGCGGTGTTAAATGCCAGATAGGCGACGTTCATCCCTGGACGCAGCGTTAAACGCAAACGCGGGTCGTCGCGCAAAATGGATAGCTGGCTGGCAGCAGGCCAGGCCAGAACATCACATTCACCGGTCAATAGTTTCGACAGACGTCCGGTGCCACCAGAGCCTAAATCCACCACCACCTGCGGCATCAACGGTTTGCCTCGCCAGAACTCATCATGACGTTGCAGGCGAATATATTGCCCCGTGCGATTTTCCGACAGTTTATACGGCCCGGTGCCTACGGGTTGGCGGTCGAGTTGTTCCTGACGATCTTCTTTCTCTAATTTCTGCGCATATTCGGCAGACATTACTGACGCATAATGGGTCGCCAGATGCCATAAAAAAGAAGCATCCGGCTGGGCCAGACGGAACTCAACGGTATGATTATCCAGCTTGCGGACGCTTTTCACGTTATCAGCAAATTGCAGGCTGTCGAAATAGGGAAAGTTGCTCCCGTTGACGTTATGCCACGGGTTGTTACGGTCAAAAATTCGCTGGAAGGTAAACACCACATCGTCGGCATTCATTTTGCGAGTAGGCGTAAACCAGTCGGTTTTTTGAAACGGGACATCGCGACGCAGGTGGAAGCGATAGGTCGCGCCGTTGTCGAGCACTTCCCAGCTTTCGGCAAGTTCCGGCATCAGACGATAAGTATAAGGATCGACATCCAGTAGTCGATCATAAAACTGGGCGGCAAGGGTATCGACAATTAACCCACTGCTCGCTTTGGATGGGTTAAAGGTGTTGACCTGTCCGCTGACGCAATAGACAAAACCGCTGTCGCGGATATCAGCGTGCGGGGTGGGTTCAGGCGCGGCGATTGCCTGACCACTCACAAGTCCAGCAATCACCAAAAGAGACGATAATACCTGGCGCATAATATTAAGGGATTTTATGTAAAGAGGCTATCTTACTAATATTTAATGACATTTGCCATTACCGTTTGTGTTCAGGGGTCGCAATGAGGGCAGTATGGTTGGTTGTTGCACATGTGGCGTCGCCATCTGTTCAACATTCGTACCCGTGATTTCTTATAACTATAACTCACAGAACTACTTAGCGAGGTGCCGTTTGACTTGCTCGTAAGAAGCCAGCTCGAACTGGCCTTAATAAAGGATTACTCATTACCCCATTGATTCAAAAACTCTGCGATCTCATCAATGCGTGCGGGATTGATCCCCGCTTCAGCGGCCATGTCATGCTGAGCTTCTTCGCTGATCTCTTCATTATTCATCAAACGGGTGAGCAGTAACTGGAAGTAGTGAGCCAGTGGCGTGCGTTCAGCTTCTGCGACAGGTTCTGCGCATTCGGTCGCGTACTCATCGGCAATATCAAAATATTTTAGTGGGATATCGTGGTTCATTATTTGCCCTGGGGTTAATGCGTTAAGCACAGGGGCGGATGATAGCACTCGTGATCCGGGTCATACATCTTTTTATGGATAATGGCGCTGCGTATTGCCAACAGGCAGGGCAATACGCAGCGCATCCAACACATTACGTCTCGCTCACTGGTGTTCTGTCACCTTCATACAACGGCACTTTGCGATAGCGGCGGATCAGATACCACAAATATGCGCCGCCTAACGAGGCCCAAACCAGACCGAGCGTCAGTGAAGTTGACTCCAGGTTAACCCACAACACGCCTACCGTCAGCGCGCCAACCAGCGGCATCAGCAAATAGTGAAAGTGATCCTTCCAGCTTTTATTCATTCCTTTACGCCGCCAGAAATGATTAAACACCGACAAATTGACGAAGGTAAATGCCACCAACGCGCCGAAGTTAATCAATGCTGTAGCGGTGACTAAATCAAAGAACAGCGCCGACAACGCGACAATCCCGACCATAATGACGTTCAGCGCCGGGGTGCGCCATTTCGGGTGCACATAGCCAAACACGCGCTCTGGAAACACATTGTCACGCCCCATCACATACAGCAGACGCGACACGCTGGCATGTGAAGCCAGGCCAGACGCTAATGTGTTCACAAACGTGGTGCAGAGGAAAATCGACTGGAACAGCTTGCCGCCGACGTACAGTGCAATCTCCGGCAGCGCGGCATCCGGGTCTTTAAAGCGGCTGATATCCGGGAAGAACAGTTGCATAAAGAACGACGCGGCAATAAATATAACGCCACCGTAAACCGCCGTCAGGAAGATGGCTTTCGGGATCACGCGCGCGGCGTCCGGCGTCTCTTCTGAAAGCGTGGTCACCGCATCAAAACCAAGAAACGAGAAGCACACGATCGTCGCCCCGGTAATAATCGGAATCAGATGCGCGTTCTCACTGATAAACGGCTGTAGCGACCAGACGGTGCCGACACCTTCCCCTTTATGTAGCCCCTGAACCACCAGGAAGATGAACACCACCATGATGGAGATCTGCACCAGTACAAACAGGGTATTGAAGTTAGCGACCAGGTTGACGCTCTTCAGATTCGCGGCGGTTAAAATGGCGACGAAGGTTACCACCCACACCCACGGCGGCACTTCCGGGAAGAGGGCGGAGAGATAGATTTTCGCCAACAAGACGTTGATCATCGGTAAAAAAAGATAATCCAGCAGCGATGACCAGCCGACCATAAAACCGACGTGTGGGTTAATCGACTTTTGCGCGTAGGTATAGGCCGAGCCAGCTTCCGGGAACTGGCGAACCAGTTTGCCGTAGCTGATCGCGGTAAACAGCACGCCAGCCAGCGCCAGCAGGTAGGACGCCGGAACGTGGCCGTCGCTGATACCGGAGACAATGCCAAAGGTATCGAACACGGTCATCGGCGTGAGATAGGCCAGACCCATCATCACCACCTGCCACAATTTCAGTGATTTTCGCAGGCGGGTTTTGCCCGGTTGTGCAGCAATGTCCAGCGGTGAATTAATAGCCATAATCGTTGCCTCCACTGCGTAATCGGGTTTGCGGTCGCGTCGACCTGAAATCAAACCTGTTTAGCAGGGGAAGCAAAGGGGGCGGAGTCCGGTCAGTCGCAGGGGGAGCGCATACGCAGCCTCCCTCGCCATGCGGGAATTTCATCATCGGCATCATCTCATTTCCTCGTCACAGTCTTAATCGTTAACGGAAGCCCGTTGCCGCCTGCGCTCCATAACGCGACATCCGGGAAATGTCTGGATTACCAGCAAATGTCAGGCCTGGCTCCGCTCAGGCCGATGAGGCAACCCCCGCAAGGGGGCACTATGCGTTTTTCAACATCCACTCAATTTCTGTTTCTGTGATGAGGCGCTCAAACTGCAACAGCTCATCATTTTTACAGGCGTGATACACATGACAGAAACGCTCGCCTAAATAGTGGCGCAGGTGATCGTTCTCGATAAACTCCCACAGGGCATCGCTCTGGCGAATCGGGAAGGGTAAGCCTTCCTGTTCCAGCCCGTTACCTTCGACTTCTTCCTGCAACGGCAGCTCATTATCAAGACCGTGCAGAATACCGGCAAAAATCGCCGCCATCACTAGATACGGGTTGGCATCGGCACCCGCCACGCGATACTCCACACGGTGGTTATGACGATCGCCACACGGAATACGCAGGGCAACGGTACGGTTGTTATGACCCCACGATGCCTGCGTCGGCACATACATGCCCGGCTGGAAGCGGCGATATGAGTTCACGTTCGGCGCCAGCAATGCCATTGATGACGGCATCAGATCTATCATCCCGGCGAGCATCTTTTTCAGTAGCGGCGAATCTTCGCCTTCCGCGTCAGCTAGCACGTTCTCTCCACGATTATTTTGCATACTAATATGGATATGCATCCCGCTGCCCGCGTGTTCTTCATACGGCTTCGCCATAAAAGTGGCGTGCATCTTATGCTTTTCCGCCATCAAGCGCACCAGGCGTTTAAGGGCTAATGCATCATCGCAGGCTTCCAGCACGTTATCGGTATGGTAAAGGTTGATTTCAAACTGGCCTGGCGAAGCCTCGGCGACCGCACCATCTGCCGGAATCAGCTGTAATTGCGCCAGTTCATCAATATCATTGAGCACATCGGCGAAGTGGTTGAGGTTATCGACAGAGTAGACCTGGCTTTGGGTATTGCGGTCATCGGTACCTGGCGCACAGGGCGGTTGCAGATACCCTTCGGCGTCGCGCTGGCGATCCAGTAAATAGAACTCCAGCTCTACCGCTACGACCGGGAACAATCCGCGCTGGCGTAGCTGTTGCCACAGGCGGTTGAGTACATTCCTCGGCTCAACGTCAAAGGGAGCGCCATCTTCATCGACCATGGTCAGAAGCATTTGACCAATAAACTCAGGATCGGCGGCAGAAGGGGTTAAAGAACCGAGAATAGGGACACAGGTACGATCTGGCTCGCCCATTTCTTGACCTAGCCCTGCTTCTTCTACCACATTGCCCAGAATATCCATCGCAAACACCGAAGCCGGGAAGTAGCATCCTTTCTCCAGTTTTTTCAGGCTGGAGAAGGGGACGCGTTTTCCACGAAAACAGCCATTAAGATCGGTAAGTAAAACATCAACATATTGCGTATTCGGGTAGTGTTCCAGATAGCGTTTCACTTCCTGCGTAAAGGCGCTACCCCGCCTCTCTTCTGACTGCTGAACAAAGTTCTCTACTTCAACGATATTGGTTTCCATGATTCTTCGCCTTTGGTTTTGTTTTCCACTCGTTATCAGAGCGTAAAATATAATGACCACTCTTCGAATCTGTATGCAAACTAAATGTTTGTCAAATGTTAAATTGAGTTTGCAAAAAAGAAAACTCACTGCTAGATTGAAAAAATATTGAACATAAAGGTCATTTAAAGCGCAGTAGTGGCGATAATTTAGTCCACTTTGTGAGATTGAGCATGGAAAATATAATGAACAATCCGGTTATCGGTGTCGTAATGTGCAGGAACAGGCTTAAGGGTCATGCGACCCAGACTCTGCAAGAAAAGTACCTGAATGCCATCATCCACGCAGGCGGCTTGCCAATTGCGCTACCACATGCGCTGGCGGAACCGTCGTTACTTGAAGAACTTTTGCCGAAACTCGATGGCATTTATCTTCCTGGTAGTCCCAGCAATGTGCAGCCGCACCTATATGGTGAAAACGGCGATGAGCCTGACGCCGATCCCGGGCGTGATCTTCTGAGCATGGCGTTAATTAATGCCGCACTCGAAAGGCGCATCCCCATTTTCGCCATCTGCCGGGGTTTACAGGAACTGGTGGTGGCAACCGGAGGTTCGTTGCATCGCAAGCTGTGCGAACAGCCTGAATTGCTGGAACATCGGGAAGATCCCGAACTGCCGGTGGAGCAGCAATATGCGCCGTCGCATGAAGTTCAGGTTGAAGAGGGGGGATTACTGTCTGCGCTGTTACCTGAATGTAGCAACTTTTGGGTAAACTCTCTGCATGGACAAGGGGCGAAGGTTGTTAGCCCACGGTTGCGTGTTGAAGCTCGCTCGCCGGATGGCTTAGTTGAGGCGGTTAGCGTCATCAATCATCCTTTCGCGCTGGGCGTACAGTGGCACCCGGAATGGAACAGTAGCGAGTACGCGCTTTCGCGTATATTGTTCGAGGGCTTTATCACCGCTTGTCAGCATCATATCGCTGAAAAACAGCGACTCTGACCACTACAGTTTAAGGAAATGCAAATATGAGTGATGAGGGACTGGCGCCAGGAAAACGCTTGTCGGAAATCCGCCAGCAGCAGGGGCTTTCACAACGTCGTGCCGCCGAACTCTCCGGGCTGACTCACAGTGCTATCAGTACGATAGAACAGGATAAAGTCAGCCCTGCCATCAGTACGCTGCAAAAGCTGCTGAAGGTGTATGGACTGTCACTCTCGGAATTCTTTTCCGAGCCGGAAAAACCTGATGAGCCGCAGGTCGTCATTAATCAGGACGACTTAATTGAAATGGGCAGTCAGGGTGTGTCAATGAAGCTGGTTCATAACGGTAACCCGAATCGCACGCTGGCGATGATCTTTGAAACTTACCAGCCGGGCACAACCACTGGGGAAAGAATTAAGCATCAGGGTGAGGAAATAGGCACTGTACTGGAAGGTGAAATTGTTCTGACGATTAATGGTCAGGATTACCACCTCGTCGCGGGGCAAAGTTATGCCATTAATACCGGCATCCCGCACAGTTTCAGCAATACGTCGGCAGGCATTTGCCGAATTATCAGCGCCCATACACCCACCACGTTTTAATCTTTTAGCTCTGTAAGCCGGGTAAGCGCAATGCGCCCGGCAATCTATACACAAAATCATTCAAGTTGCATCAAGGCGGCAAGTGAGCGAATCCCGATGAGCTTACTCAGGTAAGTAATTCGGGGGAGCGAACGCAGCCAAGGCAGAGGCGGCTTGAAGGATGAAGTGTATATAAGGAATGTCGCCGGAAATAAACGGGTTCATCGCCCGGGGATCTCTGCGCCCTGACGTTCACAAACTGCATATATCTGATAGACGTGAAACAGGAGTCATAATGAATTTTCATCATCTGGCTTACTGGCAGGATAAAGCGTTAAGTCTCGCCATTGAAACCCGCTTATTTATTAACGGTGAATATACCGCTGCGGCGGAAAACGAAACCTTCGAAACCGTTGATCCGGTCACCCAGGCGCCGCTAGCGAATATTGCGCGCGGTAAAAGCGCCGATATCGACCGCGCAGTGAGTGCGGCACGCAGCGTATTTGAACGCGGCGACTGGTCGCAGGCCGTCCCGGCAAAACGCAAAGCGGTGTTGAATAAACTCGCCGATTTAATGGAAGCCAACGCCGAAGAACTGGCGTTGCTGGAAACGCTCGATACCGGCAAACCGATTCGTCACAGCCTGCGTGATGATATTCCCGGCGCGGCGCGCGCCATTCGCTGGTACGCCGAAGCGATCGATAAAGTGTATGGCGAAGTGGCGACCACCAGTAGCCATGAGCTGGCGATGATTGTGCGCGAACCGGTCGGCGTAATTGCCGCCATCGTCCCGTGGAACTTCCCGCTGTTGCTGACCTGCTGGAAACTCGGCCCGGCGCTGGCGGCAGGTAACAGCGTTGTCCTGAAGCCGTCTGAAAAATCACCGCTCAGTGCGATTCGCCTTGCGGGGCTGGCGAAAGAAGCAGGTCTGCCGGATGGCGTGCTGAACGTAGTAACTGGTTTTGGTCATGAGGCGGGGCAGGCGCTTTCTCGTCATAACGATATCGATGCCATCGCCTTTACCGGCTCCACGCGTACCGGTAAACAACTGCTGAAAGACGCAGGCGACAGCAACATGAAACGCGTCTGGCTGGAAGCAGGTGGTAAAAGCGCCAACATCGTTTTTGCTGACTGCCCGGATTTGCAACAGGCGGCAAGCGCGACCGCCGCAGGCATCTTCTACAACCAGGGGCAGGTGTGCATCGCCGGAACCCGTTTATTGCTGGAAGAGAGCATCGCCGATGAGTTTTTAGCCCTGTTAAAACAGCAGGCGCAAAACTGGCAGCCGGGGCATCCACTTGATCCTGCAACCACGATGGGCACCTTAATCGACTGCGCTCATGCCGACTCGGTACACACCTTTATTCGTGAAGGCGAAAGCAAAGGGCAACTGCTGCTGGATGGTCGTAACGCTGAACTGACTGCGGCCATCGGCCCGACCATCTTTGTCGACGTAGAGCCCAATGCGTCTCTAAGTCGCGAAGAGATTTTCGGCCCGGTGCTGGTGGTCACGCGTTTCACATCAGAAGACCAGGCGCTACAGCTTGCCAACGACAGCCAGTACGGGCTCGGTGCGGCGGGGTGGGAGACGCGAGGTC